>DUKF01000013.1:355-31790 GCA_013329455.1 Methanotrichaceae archaeon
ACGGCCCGCCGGGAACCGGCAAGACCCTGATAGCAAGGGCCGTTGCCAGCGAGACCGAAGCAAACTTCATCAGCCTGAGCGGCCCCGAGATCACGTCAAAATTTTATGGCGAATCCGAGAAGAAGCTCCGGGAGATCTTCGAGGAGGCCGAGAGGAGCGCCCCTTCGATAATATTCATCGACGAGATCGATTCGATAGCCCCGAAGAGGGAGGAGGTGGCAGGCGACCTGGAACGAAGAGTGGTAGCCCAGCTCCTCTCTCTGATGGACGGCCTCTCCTCGAGGGGCGAGGTGATCGTGATCGCTGCCACTAACAGGCCGAACTCCCTTGATCCGGCGATCAGGCGAGGCGGCAGGTTCGATCGGGAGATCGAGATCGGAATCCCGGACAAGAACGGAAGGCTCGAAATTCTCTACGTCCACACCCGGGGAATGCCCATTGAGGACTCCTTGGACCTGGAGGCGATCGCCGATATGACCCACGGCTTTGTGGGAGCCGACCTTGCATCCCTCTGTAAGGAGGCGGCGATGCACACATTGAACAGGCTGATCCCTGACCTCGACGCTGAGGTGGCGATACCGATCAGAGTTCTCGAAAGTCTGAAGGTGACAGAAGAGGACTTCAGGTTCGCCATGAAGATGATCGAGCCGAGCGCCATGAGAGAGGTCTTCGTGGAAGTTGCAGAGGTCCACTGGGACCAGGTCGGCGGCCTCAACCAGGCGAAGCAGGAGCTGGTGGAGGCCGTCGAGTGGCCCCTCAAGTATCCGGACGCCTTCGAGTCTATAGGGATCAGGCCACCCCGGGGCGTTCTTCTCTTCGGTCCTCCAGGAACCGGAAAGACCCTTCTCGCCAAGGCCGTGGCCACCGAAAGCGGTGTGAACTTCATCTCGGTAAAGGGCCCAGAGCTCCTCTCAAAGTGGGTAGGCGAGTCGGAACGTGCGGTAAGGGAGATCTTCCGGAAGGCAAAACACGCGGCACCATCCCTGATATTCTTCGATGAGGTCGACTCCATAGTTCCGTCCAGGGGGTCTGGCCTCGACTCTCATACAACAGAAAGGGTGGTGAGCCAGTTTTTGACGGAGCTGGACGGCGTCGTCGAGCTGAAGGACGTGGTGGTCCTCGCCGCCACCAACAGGCCAGACCTGGTGGACCCCTCTCTCCTTCGGCCCGGCAGGTTCGACAGGATGATATGCATCCCGATGCCGGACAGGGCTGCAAGGGAGAGGATATTCGAGATACATCTCTCTGGAATGCCCCTCTCCGAGGACATCTCCATCTCCTACCTATCGGAGATTATGGAGAATAGGACCGGCGCGGACATCGAGACCCTCTGCCGGGAGGCGGGGATGCTCGCCTTGAGAGAGAACATAATCCCGGGGATGAAGGGAGAGGATCTGATCCTCGACCGGATCTCGGTCGAAGAGCGCCATTTCCAAGAGGCTTTTGAACGGGCTAAGCCCCACCTCACACCGGAGATGGCGGCGGATTACCAGAAGGTGATGAAGGAATTCGAGGTGTAATCGCAAAGTGACATCCGAGCATCAGTTATCTCAGCATCAGTTATATAGGTTAGAAGGTTTTACTATGGGCGAGAGGGCCGATATTTTGTTGGACGACGACAAGAAGGATTTGTTGGGCAACACCGAGTTCGAGGACACCAGCGACGTCAAGGTGCCCGAGAGCCTGATCGACCAGGTGATCGGCCAAGACGAGGCGGTGGAGATCATAAGGAAGGCGGCCCATCAGCGCCGTCATGTGATGCTTATCGGCTCGCCCGGTACGGGCAAATCGATGCTCGGCAAGGCCATGAGCGAGCTTCTTCCAGTGGAGGATCTTCAGGATGTTCTGGTCTATAATAACCCTGAAGACAACAACAATCCCAAGATCAGGGTAATTCCGGCTGGTCGGGGCAGACAGATAGTGGACGCCCACAAGATGGAGGCGCGAAAGAAGACCCAGACCAGGAACATGTTCTTCATGCTGATCGTGATGGGCCTGCTCGTCTACGCCTACTACACGGGCCAGCTCCTATTCGGGATCATCGCCGCGGCCCTGATATTCTTATCCATGCGGTACCTCCTTCCCAAGGACGACTCGCTGGTGCCAAAGCTTTTGGTGGACAACAGCAAACAAAAGAAGGCGCCTTACGTCGACGCCACGGGAGCCCATGCAGGATCTCTCCTGGGCGACGTTCGGCACGACCCCTTCCAGTCTGGCGGGCTTGAGACCCCGAGCCACGAGAGGGTCGAATGTGGCGCCATTCACAGGGCCAACAAGGGCGTCCTCTTTATCGACGAGGTCAACACCCTCAGGCTTGAGTCCCAGCAGAGCCTCCTAACATCCCTGCAGGAGGGCGAGTACCAGATAACCGGCCAGAGCGAGCGAAGCTCCGGTGCCCTCGTCAGGACCGAGCCGGTCCCTTGCGACTTCGTCATGATCGCCGCAGGAAACCTCGACGCCATGAGCGGTATGCATCCCGCTCTTCGATCCAGGATAAAGGGGTACGGCTATGAGGTCTACATGCGGGACACCATGGAGGACACCGTCGGGAACCGGGAGAAGCTCGTCAGGTTCGTCGCCCAGGAGGTGACCCGGGACGGGAAGATCCCCCACTTCACCAGAGACGCCGTTGCCGAGATCGTAAGAGAGGCGAAGAGACGGGCTGGGAGAAAGGGCCACCTCACCCTCCTCCTGAGAGACCTCGGCGGTCTGATCAGGGTGGCTGGCGACGTTGCCAGGTCCGAGGAAGCACCTCTCACCGAGATGAGGCACGTCCTCGAGGCGAAGAAGATGGCCCGAAGCGTCGAGCAGCAGGTCGCCGACATGTACCTCGAAAGAAGGAAGGACTACAGCATGTTCAAGAACGCCGGTGCCGAGATCGGCAGGGTCAACGGCCTTGCGGTGGTCGGCGACTCGGGGATAGTCCTCCCGATAATGGCCGAGGTCACTCCGGCCCAGTCCAAGGAGGAGGGCAAAGTGATCGCCACTGGCCGTCTTCAAGAGATCGCAAAGGAAGCGGTCCAGAACGTCTCGGCCCTGATAAAGAAATTCCTTGGCGAGGACATAACCAACAAGGACGTCCACATCCAGTTCATAGGGACTTACGAGGGCGTCGAGGGGGATAGCGCCTCTATATCGATAGCAACGGCGGTGATATCTGCCCTTGAGAGCGTTCCCATAAAGCAGAACATAGCCATGACCGGGTCCCTCTCGGTGAGAGGCGACGTTCTGCCTGTAGGCGGTGTGACCCAGAAGATCGAGGCCGCGGCCCAGGCTGGAATCTCCACCGTCCTGATCCCCAAGTCCAACGAGGGTGATGTCCTCATCGACGATTCCTTCAAGGACAGGATCAAGATCGTCCCGGTCACCTCGATCAGCGAGGTCTTCGAGTACAGCTTCTCCGGCCAAAAGCCGAAGCTTCTTGAGAAGCTGAAGAAGTTCGCTGCAGAGAAGAAGCTGGGTATAGTCCTGCCCGAGACGATCCCTACTCCCAGCAGCAGCCTGTAAGAATGGCAAAGAGAGCGGCCTCCGCATGCCTTTTTTTCGGGGCCGGTCTCTCGCATCTCATCCGAAGCGCTATCGATTTGTCGCGCGCGGTGCCTTTTCTTTTATTAATCATGCTTGTAATAATTCATTTGACCTCAGCTCATAGACAGGATTAAGTCATACAATGCGGTTCTCTCGTCGAGAAAGCTTTGAGAGGTACATCAGATGGACGAATTTAACGATCTTAGGGTGGTAAGGGGCAAAAACACGAGGATAGTCCTCGACAACGGGGAGCTGGACGAAATCTCGGAGAGCTTCTTCCAGGGGGCCGCCATCAGGGCTCTTTTTGGAGGGTCCTGGGGATTCGTCCAGACCGAAAGCCTCGACGACCTGGTGGGAAAGCTGGAGACTGCAAAAAAGGCCGCCCGAAGAATAGCTCGGAACGAGACGCTAACCCTTGCTTCATCCCAACCTGGCATAAGCACAAAGGTTCCCGTAAAGAAGGACCCAAGCGACCTCTCGCTGGAAGAGAAGGTCGAGCTGATCCGGGAGATCGAAGATGCTGCGAAAGTGGAAGGGGTCTCCAGCACCCAGGCGGTCTACAACGAAGTTCTGGTGAAGACCACCTATTCCAGCTCCGACGGCAGGGATCTCGAGTACGAGGCTACGAGAGTCGGGTTCTACATCACCGCCGTCGCCAACAGGTCCGGCCTCTACCAGGCCGGGATGGAGAGCAAAGCTGGGATCTGCGGTCTTGAGCTATTCGACGAGGTCGATGCACCTGGCCTCGCCCGGCGGGCAGGAGAGACCGCCGTCGCCCTCCTAAATGCAAAAGCCCCTAAGGGTGGGAGCTTTCCCGTCATCGTCGATCAGGAGCTTGGTGGCGTCTTCGTCCACGAGGCCGTGGGCCACGCCACCGAGGCGGATATAATTCTCGAAGGCGGATCGATCCTAGAAGGAAAGATCGGCGAAAAGATCGGTTCGGATCTGGTGACGGTGAAAGACGATCCGAGCCTTCCCCTTTTTGGCCGCTACCCCTTCGACGACGAGGGGAGCGCCTCCAGTGAGACGATCATGGTGGAAGACGGCGTTCTCAGATCCTACCTTCACTCCCGGGAGACGGCGGGCCGGTTGGGTGGTACCCCCAGAAACGCCAGGGCTCAGGGGTGCGCAAGGCCTGTTGTGAGGATGAGCAACACCTACATCGCCCCGGGAAAAGACGACTGGAAGTTCGAGGAGATCCTGGAGAAGATGACAGACGGAGTCTACCTTCTAGGCAGCCGGGGTGGGCAGGTGAGCACCGCGGAGGGCGTATTCCAGTTCAACGCCAAGCGCGGCTACCTCGTCGAGAATGGAGAGGTGACCTCGCTTCTAAGAGACGTCTCCCTCTCGGGCCACACCCTGGAGATCCTGGCGAGGGTGAAGGTCGTCGGAAACGACCTGAAATTCAACAGCGGAAGGTGTGGAAAGTCCGGCCAACTGGTGCCGGTCGGCGACGGCTCGCCTCACCTCCTCATAGAGGAAGCGACGGTCGGCGGGGCGGGATAACTTCCGAGAAAGAGTGATCGCGACGGACACCAAACGATTCGACGGAGACAGTTTGAGGAAACATGGCACACCAGACCCCCAGAACTTTTTTCAAGATCGGATCTATCCTGCTCTCAGCCGCCGCCCTCTTTGGCGCAGGTACATATCTCCTGCTGGACTGGATCGCGAGGCTGTCTTTCGCTGCCTTTCTTTTACTCCTCGTTTCCTCGTTGCTTTTCATAACATCATGTTATCTTCTCCTGGCGCTGGTCCTCTGCTGCCGGGGCGTCAGGAAGTGGGGTGGCGTTGAAGGCGCCTTCTCCTTTGAAGTCGCGAAAGAGCCAGCGTTCTGGGATCAGAAGATGGGTTATCTCAGGGTCGTCGAGATCCTCGCGCCCCTTGAACTGAGAAAGTGGGTTTACAGTATCTGCGGCGCGAGGATCGGAGACAGGGCAGTGATCGCCGGAAAGCTCGCGGATCCGGACCTGGTCGAGATCGGCGATGGGACCTTCGTCGGTGAGGACGCCCTGATCTTGGGCCATCTTGTCGAGGGAGATGCCCTTTACCTCGAGAAGGTGAAAATCGGCAAAAATTGCACTATCGGTGCTAGGTCTACGATAATGCCAGGGGTCGAGATCGATGACGGGGCGATCGTGGGCGCATGTTCCCTTGTGACGAAGAATGAAAAAATCCCGGCAGGAACAGTCTGGGCAGGGATTCCAGCGAGAGATATCAAAACCGGGTTTCTGTAAGATCGAAATTATGGGCAGATCTGCATATTGCCATAGAATTGTTCAATATCAGCAGTCCATTTTAATATGGTCCGGGTTAACTCGAACGTGTCAGTCTTGAAGGCCAGCGATCATCATATATGTCGGGAGTTTTATCCGGTACTCGCGGACTTATGGGAGCATGTGAAACAAAGTGCGATCATGTAAGCTGTGGTGGCAAGGAAAAAATTTGGCACCCCCATAAATATAACGGCGGAGAATGTGGTCTGAAACGTCATCACTACTGCGTCAAGTGCGGTCTCGCGGAGAACGTCTCCAACAAGGAGCCACAACCCATCGGCCATTACATGAACGCTCTCGCAAGGCTGGGACGCGAGTTAAAGGTCGCGAAGGTTCAGATGAGGCTCATATCCCAAGAGATGGAAAGACACGATTTGGAAGACATTTATGGCATGGACATACACCAGCAAGATGATCTCTTCAGCAGGATCGTGGAGAAATATCTAAATATACCTGAAGATATCGTGCGCAAGTTCCTTTGAGTGCAGATCCTTGCCTGTGCTGAATTGATCGATGATAAGAGGCCAGGCGAGCGAAGGGTGGCACGTAACTATTGATATTTAGTAAATATGTAATATATGAATTGTTATGCTGGCATGATGCGTCGTGGGAAGGGATTTATTGAAGATGCAAGGACTTATACCAGCCGCAGGCGGCGGAACAAGGCTCGGACCCTTTACCAATGCGATCCCCAAAGAACTCCTTCCAGTTGGAAATAAGGCGGTGATCGAGCACGTTGTCGAGGCCATGCGGCTCGCAGACATAACCGAGATTGTAATCGTCGTCAGCCCACACAAGCACGGCCTTTCCGACTACCTCGGTTCTGGACGGCGGTTCGGCGTGAACCTCACATACGTGGTCCAGGATGAGCGGAAGGGTCTCGCAGATGCTGTCCTATCCGGCGAGCATGTGATCAACGGAAGCTTCGTCGTGGTCTTGGGAGATAATTTCTTCCGTCCGAAGGAGTTCTTGAAGGACCTCATACTATATCACGTAAATGAGCGGGCCGATGCCACCATCGGCGTAGCCGAGGTAGAGGATGTCACTCGTCATGGTATAATCATGCCAGAGGACAATGGGATCGCGGACATAATCGAAAAGCCCTCGGTCGAAGAGGCACCCAGCACTCTTGGCGCGATAGGAGCTTATGTCTTCGAGAAGTTCATATTCGATGCCATCAGAGAGACCAAGCCTGGACACAAGGGTGAGTACCAGCTTACGGATTCGGTCAAGGTAGCGATAGACCAGGAGAGACGAGTCCTGTACAAGAAGATAGATGGAATTCACATCGACGTGGGAACCCCAGCGGATCTGATGCGAGCGAACAAGTGGTATATAAATAACGAGAATTCCAGATGAGGCGAAGCATCCTGTATTTGAATGATCCCTCGGGCGGCGGAGGTTTGAAGAAGTGAAGATTTCGATCGTCATTCCGACGTACAACGAAGAGAAGACGATAATCAAGAAGTTGGATAATACACTTGACCTGAATTATCCAAAAGAAGATATGGATATCGTGATCTCGGATTGTTCGGACGACAGAACCGTGGGATTGGTCAAAGAATATTTTAGCCAAAAGAGAGATGTCAAACTAATCTTACACCACGAAGACGAGAGAAAAGGGGTATCTTATGCAGATAACGTCGGTTTTTCTTTGGCATCCGGTGACATAATTGTGAGGACGGATGCCGATGTATTGCTCGATGAAAACGCGTTGATATATGCGTTAAACTCCTTCAGCGATAAAGAGATCGGTTGTGTTACAGGAAGACCGTTTTCGTTGGGATGCGACCAAGAGAAGAACTATAGAGATATAAATACGAAAATTCAGCAATGGGAATCAAAGATAGATAGTACGTTGATCGCACACGGTCCATTTACAGCCTTCAGAAGAGAATTATTCAGGCCAATAGACGAGGACTCACTTGCAGATGATAGTGAGATATCCATAAAGATAAGAAAACAAGGCTATAGATGTATTTTAAATTCTGATATAATATTTTATGAAAAGACTTCTGAGGAAGGAAGAGAAGAACAGAAAATACGAAGGGCCTCAGGTCTGATAAGACTTCTATGGAGGAATAAAACTCTATTTCTCAATCCAAAGTACGGAAAGTATGGTCTGATCGTATTTCCATTTAATTTTTTTGTTATGATAATACTCCCTATAATCTTATCTCCTCTCCTTCTACTGCTCGTCGCATTAAAAGTGAGAGGCGGAATGGTGCTGGAAACGGAACAGTTCCTTTTAAAAGGAATGTATAGATTGATCTCAAATAAAGCGACAGTCTACTGGGAACCCGACACATACATAAGGAGCTGATGATGAAAATAGCCCAGGTCTGCCACCGATACTATCCCAACGTCGGTGGAGTGGAGAGGCACGTCCAGGAAATTAGCAAAAGGCTGGCAGAGAAATTCGACGTCGAGGTGATTTCTGCAGATCGATCTAGGGATCGCCCTCAGATCGAAGAGATAGACGGGATCAAAGTAACTCGCTTCAGGTCGGTATCGCCGAACAATGCTTATTTCATCGCACCCCAGATAAGTTCATACATAAAAAAGTCCGACTTCGATATAGTTCACGCCCACAATTATCACGCGCTTCCAGCTTTATTCGCCTCGTTTGGCAGTAAGAACAAGAAATTTGTATTCAATCCACATTATCACGGAGTCGGTAGCACGCCTTTTCGAGATCTTCTTAATAAGCCTTATAAAATAGTTGGATCGACGATATTTAATAGATCGAATAAAATTATTTGTGACTCTAATTACGAAAAAAACTTGGTAGAGAAGAACTTTGGCTTCAAAGATAATATTGAAATAATCCCCAGCGGTGTGGATTTAAAGAGCATAAGGAGCGTAAAACCGTTTGAACTCGACGAGAAATTTATGCTTTATTTGGGAAGACTGGACAAATATAAGAACATACAGTGCGCGATCAAAGCTATGAAATACTTGCCAGAAGATTTTCATTTTTATATAGGCGGTAAAGGTGAAAACTTTAGCGAGCTTAAGAGCATGATAGGAAAATTGGACCTGGATAGTAGGGTGAAGCTTCTCGGCTTCGTCCCTGAAGAGGACAAATACAGGTGGATGAAGACCTGCGACGTCTTTGTGAACCTTTCAGGCGTCGAGGCCTTCGGTATAACGGTGCTGGAGGCGTTGGCGTCGGGGGCCCCGGCCATCGTGAACGCTGAGGGTGGTTTAAGCGAATTTGCAGAGAAATTCGGTGGCGTTCGGTCGGTTCAGCCAGAGAAGATTTCAGCAAAAGTGCTGGCGCAAGAGATAGAAAGGTCAATCGAAAAAACTATAAATGACGACCTCAATGGTTACGACTGGAGAAGCATAATTAAGAAGATTGAGGGCGTTTATAAAAATTTGTAAGGAATTTTATCAGCTTTGGAGATGGGTATCATGACAAAAGCCGCATTGATCACAGGGATAACTGGACAAGACGGATCTTATCTTGCCGAACTGCTATTGAATAAGGGGTATGAGGTATACGGGCTGGCTCGCAGGCTTAGCACGCCGAACATGTCCAGGATAAACCACATTGCAGATAATATCATATTTCTCGAAGGCGACTTGACAGATCAATCCTCGCTGAACGTCGCGATGCAGACCTCCCAGCCCGACGAGGTTTATAACCTCGCAGCTCAGTCCTTCGTCGCCACCTCATGGAATCAGCCAGTTCTGACCGGAAACGTAACAGGCCTTGGAGTCACCCGCGTCCTCGATGCCGTAAAAAATTTCTGTCATGATGCAAAGTTTTATCAGGCCTCCAGCAGCGAGATGTTCGGTAACGTCGACGAAGTTCCACAAAACGAGCTGACTCGATTTTGTCCTCGCAGTCCGTATGCCATAGCGAAAGTTTACGGGTATTATACCACTGTGAACCATAGAGAGAGCTATGAGATGTTCTGCTGTAACGGGATCCTCTTCAATCATGAGTCACCACGGCGGGGAATCGAGTTCGTCACGAAGAAAATCACAGACGGTGTTGCAAGGATTCACCAAGGGTTGTCCAAAGAGCTGAGGCTGGGCAACTTGGACGCAAAAAGGGATTGGGGATATGCAGGAGATTACGTAGAGGCGATGTGGCTAATGCTCCAGCAAGAGGAACCAGATGACTACGTGATCGCGACTGGAGAGAGTCACTCGGTGAGAGAGTTCGTCGAAATGGCCTTTTCTGCGGTCGGGCTGGACTGGAGGGATCACGTAAAGATGGACGAGAGATTCATGAGGCCTGCCGAGGTGCCGGAACTCCGGGGTGATGCCTCAAAGGCGAGAGATAAGCTCGGCTGGATGCCGGAGACTTCGTTCGAGGAGCTCGTGGAGATGATGGTAAAGGCGGATTTGGAAAAATACGAAGATAGTAAAAAAATAATAATCTAAATTTAATTTTAGAGGTATTTGGATATGGCCAGAAAGATCGTATATGTTGTTCCAAATCTTCACGAAAATGGAGGGATACAAGAGCTTGCCAAGGCAATATATTGCGAACTGAAGGATGAATTCGATTTGGAACTTGTTAATTGGACTAACGGACTCAGCCTTCCTGTAAGAGCATTATTGAGATTCGCACCCGATAATGTAAGTGCATATATATATGTTAAATATTTTTCTAATCGCCTTAGAAGCAAATATAATATAAATGACGCAGATTTGATTCATTTTTGGCACATCGAACCCGCAATGGCTTTTTTAGATAAGAACTATATTGTTAGTTGTCTTGGAATGGAAGTATTGCCCATTCATGTTAAAAACTATAGAGAACTAATGTATAGAAATGTTTTAACAAATGCTTTGGTAGTTCATGTAATTAGCCACTATACGAAAGATATTATTAAAAATCAGTTTGATTGTCCAGAAGAAACGCTTGAATTAGTACCACCGTGTATAAACTATGCAAAATTTAGTTTAATAAAAAAATTAGAACTTAATGATGATGTCGTAGTCGGAACACTGTCGAGATTTGTAAAGAGAAAAAACATACCCAATATTATAAAATCCCTAAATATTGTGAAGAATAAATATGGTTTGGATTTTAAATATTACCTTGCAGGTGATGGTCCTGAAAGAGATATCATTCTAAATGAGCTAAGTACTGCGGAGTTCGAATGGAAATATTTTGGAGAGATTTCTGAAGAAGAAAAAATAAATGATTTCTATCCTTCACTAGATCTTTTCGTCATGCCCCCACTGGAATTGCCGAATGATGTGGAGGGATTTGGAATTGTATATTTAGAGGCGAATTCTTATGGAATCCCGGTAGTTGCATCGAGATCCGGTGGGGTTACAGATGCGGTACAAGAGGGCGTTTCAGGGGTCTTCGCAGATCCGATAGATCCAAATGATATAGCCTTGAAAATATCTGAATTAATCGAAGACCGAAATAGGTATTTCGAATCGGCGAAGAAATGGGCCATTCAGTTCGATGCAAAAAAAATAGCTAAAAATTTTTCAGATATTTATGGAGAATTGCTAAAATGATTGTCAATATTGGACATAGTGGGGAACGAATAAATCCATCTGAATTCAAATCAACGGTGGAATATCTTATTTACCTAAGACATTTATTTGCATATGAACATGCGACTGAAGTATTCTCAAAAGAGGATATAATTCTAGAAATTGGATGTGGTGAAGGATATGGTACATCGTTTATATCTAAAAAAGTAAAGATGATAGTTAGCCTAGATGTTGATTTAAAAACGCTAAAAAAAGCAAAAGAGAAATACGGACCCAGTTGTAATTTCATATTATATAATGGCACAGATCTACCAATCAAGAGTAATAAATTCGATGGAGTTATCTCCTTTCAAGTAATCGAACATGTTCAAGATGACTCCAAATATATCTTAGAGGTTTATCGAGTATTAAAAAAATGTAGCGTATTTTTATGTACGACGCCGAATAGGGCATATAGATTAGAGCCAGATCAGAAGCCATGGAACCCATTTCATATAAGAGAATATTACGCAAAAGAGTTGGAGAGAATCTTAAGAAATATTTTCTGTGAAGTGAAAGTAGTTGGAATTCGAGGGTCTGATGAAGTCCAAGCGATAGAGATAAAAAGGGTGAAACCACGTGGGATCCATCTCAAGATCTATGAGAAGATTTCATCGATCGTTGCTAATAATTCACGCGGTAAATCTAAATCTGATAATTTTGGCGAAAAGTATTTCACTAGAGATTTTTATATAACTGATGATGCGAATGAAGAAGGCTTAGATCTTTTGGGCATTTGCAGAAAATAATTTTGTACAAATTTGGGTGCAAGAATATGAAAACTGAACTTAGCCTTTTTGGATCATACTTGGATTATGTCCGCTCAATTCGATATAAGGGTAACATAGTTTTTTGCCCCATATGTGAAGGTCGTTTCAAATCCTTTTTGCCCTTCGGCGTTAAAAAAAGATCAAACGCCATGTGCCCTCGGTGCAGATCCCTCGAAAGACATCGACTTCTCTGGCTCTATTTGAGAAATCGAACTAACTTTTTCACAGATGATATCAAAGTGCTTGAGATCGCCCCACAGTATTACATACAGCGAAAGTTTAGATCAATGCCAAATCTAGATTACGTCAGCGTAGATTTATATTCACGCATAGCTATGATCAATATGGACGTAACTGATACACAATTTGAGGATGATTCCTTTGATTGCATATTCTGTTATCATGTCCTGGAACACATCCTGGATGATAAAATGGCCATGAAAGAGATACTGAGAGTTTTGAAGCCGGGTGGCTGGGCAATTTTGCATGTGCCAATTTTGGCGGAAAATCGATAGAGGACCCGACAATTAAGTCGCCTGAAGCACGAGAGCGGGTCTATGGACAATACGATCATGTCAGAGCCTACGGGGGGGCTCGATTATAAAGACAGACTTGAAGATGTCAGATTTATCGTAGAAGTAGATAATTTTGTAAAAGAACTTAAGGATGACTCGATTAGTAGATATGGTCTGATGGGGGATGAAAGCATTTATTATTGCTCAAAGCCCTCTCAGTAGCTAACATATTTTGAGATGAGTTCAAGGGGTAAGCTCATTAATAATATCATTCAATTTTTTATACTGGGTGTCAAAATTGAACAATTCTGCTCTTTTTCTCGCTTTATCAGAGAGTTCATTGTAATACGAAACATCAGAACAAATTTGGTTAATCTTGTTAACCCAATCATCTATGCAAAAAGGATCATCAACTACAATCCCAGCATCAGATACTACTTCAGGCAAACCGCCTCTATTACTCACGATTGGAGGGATTCCATTTACCATAGCTTCAACACAAACTCGACCAAAAGGTTCTGGCCAAATTGAGGGAACTAAGAGGAGTTTGGTTTTGGAATAAACGTCACCCATATTATTAGTCCAGCCTAAATAAACAATGTTTTTTGTATTCTCAAGTTCCGATTTGAATTCAAAATACTTAGGAATTCTGCCGACGCATAGAAACCTAATATGAGGCATCTTTTTGGCAATATCTAAAAAGATTTTGACACCTTTCAAGAGATCCGGTCTTATCATAGTTATAAACGTTCCATCGTGAGTATTGGATTGGACGGATTTAAAATTAATGAATGGATAAATATATTCTGTATCAACGTCGAACCAGTTCTTCGTAAGAGTTGACAAAAATTGGCTATTTGCAATTACAGAATCTGCACCTTTTACTGTTTTTTCGCTCCATTTTAGCAATTTTCTTGTAAATGGGTATTGCAGAAAGTCTTGTCCGAATTTTAGAGTATTATACAATCTTGAGTTCATATTTGGTGAGCAACGCCAGCATGCTCTATTACAGTTGGTCCCATTCACAAAACCGATGGGACAGAAATGTGAGTAGTCACGAATAAACAAAACTGAGGGGATATTATATTTCTGTGCTATTTCAACACTGGGCAAAGCGAATTCTAATTGGGTTAAAATTATGTCTGGCTTATTTTCACTCACAAAGTTATCAAGTAAAGATACCCACTTTTTACATTCCATATAGGTCCTAATCTGCCAAAATTGAGGGATATTAATTGCAGCTGCTCTTTCATGAATATGTAATCCATCTTTAGTTATTTCATTGTTCGACAGACCGTTGGAGATAACATGTACTTCGTTATCCTTAGATAAACGATTCAGCAACGTGTACATGGAAAGCTCCGCACCACCAATTATTGGATAAAAATTTCTTACTGAAACTAAGATTTTTGCCACGGATATCACCAATAGCATACCTGATACATTTTGATCATCCCTCCAGCAGAGTTTTATATATCCCCAATGTATCTCCAGCAGTCTTCTCCCAGGAAAAGTTGTTGCTCTGTTTTACCGCACCTTTGTCTAACCCACCATCAATTAGAGAAGATATTTCACCAAGAATATCTGAATAATTCAACGTATCGAGATCCAACAAGACGCCGGAGTCGCCCACAATCTCTGGTATACTGGCCTTATTGGAGGCGATAACGGGAACGCCGCAAGACATTGCTTCCAATACAGGGAGCCCGAACCCTTCATACTCCGAAGTATGCAAATAGGCATCAGCTGCATTGAATAAAAAGGGCATATCGTCTTCAGGAACCCAACCAACGCTGATTATATCGTCACCTTCCAAGACTTCCCCATATCCAGCTTTTATCATCTTGACGTCCTTTCTTTTAGAACGTATATGCTCAAATAACTTTTTGGCGAGATCCATCCTCTTGTGCTCCAAATTCGACGAGACAACTAATATATGCTTATCTTCTTGCTTCAGTCCAAATTTTTCTTTACATTCAAATTTATCCATAGGTCGATATCGCTCGTGATCTACACCGAGGTGAACGACGTCGATCTGGTCTTCATTCAATTTTGTTAGTCTCAACAATTCATCTTTTGTGAAGTTGGAATCGGTTATGATCCTATCAGCTCTTTTCAAGGCAGTTGGTGTCAGAAGGTACTGAACCTTTAAAGATAGGTTGGCAATCTCTGACGGGTACACAATCGGCGCTAAGTCGTGGACCGTAACTACAAATTTGTTTATATTTTTAAAATAAATTGCTGGCGCCAGTGTCTGCGATGTAGCGTGGACGACATCTGCATCATAGCCCTTATAAAAAATCCAAGAGAAGACAGTACTTCCTAGGATATCGTTCTCAGGTCTTCTGATCCGCTTTAGAGAGGAACTGCCTCCTTTAATTGCCATTAGGTTTCTGTACAACTCATCCTCGTACTTCCGCAACGCGTAAACTGGATGAGATGCTTTTGAAATGTTCCAATGAATGATTTTCATATTATGAATCTCTTGTGCCGTTTTATCAATATTATTGTAAATCGATACCATAAAATTTCAACTGCGTCCGTATAAAAGACGCTGGAAATATCTGGTTATATCGTATTTCGATATTATGCTCAATTGCAATAAAACATATCTGAGCAATGACCACGTCGTTACTTTTTGAAACAAACTTAGATCACGTGGATTTATCGAGATCACTTCGCCATGGCCTAAATAATGATTGATAGATAAAAATACTCCTTTGTTTATTCTCGCACCCCTCCTGAACAAATCCAATTCAAAAATATTAAACTCGTCTATAACCTGGCCATTTTTGAACTCATAATACCTAAATCTGATCTTACTTAAAATATCTCTTTTTATCAGAGAACATCCACCGAATCCTAATGCATTGATACTTTTAGAGCGCACCATATAGCCACTCTGAACCACATCATATCCGTCAATTTCTTTTTTCATTATATCTATGATCTGTGGATCATAAGTCATATCCGCATCGAGGAATAGCAAATACGATTCACCACTATTGAGCACATATTCGCGTACCGCGTTCCTTCCACATGTTATGCTCTGCAGTCTGTAATTACTCTTGTGATTATGCGGTTCGGTCTCATACATAATTACGCACCCAAATAGATTATATTTTTTTATTAATGATTCTAATTCGTCGACAAAATCGGGGTCATCCGTTGCAATCACTAATTCCGAACCTCTATAATTACTTTGTATTTCATATTGATTCAGCAAGAAATGGTCTAAAGCAAAGGACGACTTCCTCACTGTGGTAGTTCCAACTACGACGTCAACTTGCCTCATATAATCCAACGTTTTAGGAGTTGCGCCCCGATCTCTATTTAACTCTGTCGTCCATACTATCTGGTTTGTCAGATAAAATTCTGGACGAAAGAAAGGACATTGATCCGGCACAATTTCATTCAGTAATGAAACGTCAACCGATCGCCGACTCAGCATAAACTCTGATACAGAATTGTTAATTATCGGCCTATATTTAATTGAGGCAACCTATATATCATATCAACTGAATCCTTCGACCGACTGCCGGAAAAGAGACTAAGATCATGTCAATTCAGCGATCGAGCATCACAGTATTTTCGTCCCAAATTGGGATCACGATTTCAGGTTTTCTCTCATTGATGTATTTTGCGCACGTCCTCGGCGCAGAAATCCTCGGCATCTATTTCATATATATAGCAACATTTAATTTAATTATAATGTTCATGGATGTTGGGCTGAGCTCTGGAACCATAAAGAGAATTAGCGAAGGAAGAGACACATCAGAGTTCTTTACCGCATCCTTTTTAATCTATAGCGCAACATCAATTATATGCATTATTATTTTATATATATTAAGACATCATATTAACGATTACATTGGGGCTGAAGTTTGGTATTTTTTAGTTTTAAGCCTTTTTTTAATGAGATATACAACCCTCATTCGTAGTACACTATTTGGGGAAAAAAAGACGGGAATTAGTTATATAATAAATCTGGCCGAACAAATAGTGAAAATAATTTTTCAGGTGCTCTTAGTCGCGTTCGGTTACCAGTTATATGGATTGATCGGCGGCTTTTGCATCGCATTATTCGTCAACATCCCCCTGGGGCTCAAATTCATCGACGTGAAATTAAAAAGACCGAGTCTCGACCATGTAAAGAGCATCTTCGCCTACTCCAAATACGCCTTCGGAGTGGGCATCAATGAATATTTATACCAATCGATGGACATACTTGTAATCGGCCTCCTTTTGCCCAAATTCTATTCGGGAATTTACGGGGCAAGCTGGTCTTTTTCTGGCGCGGCAGTCCTTGGAACCATCGCAATTTCATCCACATTATTCCCCTACATCAGCGAATGGTCTGCAAACGGTCAGATCGACCACATAAAAAATGCCTTTTCAGAGGCCCTAACCTACTCGCTGATATTGGCCATTCCCATATTCGCAGGCGTTCTCGTCTTCTCAAAGGACCTACTATATTTCGCATACGGCGAGACTTTTAGCATGGCCTGGATAACTCTGATAGTCCTGACCGGTGCAAGGTTGATAGAGACAGTCCAGATGATAACGAGAGGGGCGCTCGCTGGAATGAACCGACCGGATTTAGTCCTCAAGATAACGTGCGTGACGATCCCACTGAACCTCATCGGAAACTTCGTCCTCGTCTACACCATTGGCATGATCGGTGCGGCGATCGCCACGTTGGTAACGATCATCGTCTCGCTCAAGTTGAGTTTAAAATACGCCGAAGGGACCGTTCCAATCTCAATTCCGTGGAACGAGATAAAAGATGAATCAATATCAGCGCTCGTCATGATCTCGGTCATATTCGTCGGCCTGCATTTTGCACCCGTGAATAGCTTCGCGATTTTGGGCGCTTATACAATAAGTGGCGCCGCCATATATTTCACGACGCTCCTCGCCATAAATGAGAAAATAAGGGGAAAAATGACATCACTAATCCGGGGAATGATTAGCAACTTTTTGTAACTTTATACGTCTATTGGATGCGTCGAACTCAGAATGAAAAAATATCCGGCCCGCGCCTTCAAGGGGTGCTAAAAGCTTCTCCCCGTAAATCCCCTCGGCAATAGCTCCCCCACCGTTGCGATCTCGGCATCCCCTTTTGTGTTTGCCATGATCACCTTGACCTCCTCGCCGAACTCGATCAGGTTCTGCCTGCATATGCCGCAAGGTGCGACCGGCACCTCGGTGTCTGCGACGACGGCCAGGGCCTCAAAGTCCCTCTCGCCCTCGGAGATGGCCTTGACGATGGACGCCCTCTCGGCGCAAATGGACGCGCCACTGGAGGCGTTCTCGACGTTGGCGGCAGAGTAGACTTTCCCACTCTTCGTGAGGAGGGCTGCGCCCACCCGGAACCCTGAGTAGGGGGAGTAAGATCGCTCTCTGGCCTTTATTGCCTCTGCGATCAGTCGATCATACCCGCCCTCGTAAGGGTGGGGGCCGCACCGGAGAGAGCCAATGTACATGCAATCTTCTGGGGCTATGCTCGGTATCACCATCTCCTCTCCGTCATCTACGAACTTCACAGGGGCACCCCTTATGATCACTGCTGGGATGCCCTCGTTCCCCTCACCCATGACGATCTGGGCTGCAGAGACGAGGTTGTCGGCAACAGCTTTCCTTGTGACCTCCAGAGGCCTTCCAAAAAGGTCCTTTTGGCCCCTCGCATCCTCCACCGGAACAATGCCGTCGCAGGCGAGGGCCACGCCGACGCAGCCCAGACGGAGGGGATGGGTCCGACTGTCGCCGATGACTACACCAATCCTCTTTCCAGCAGTCTCTTCCATCCTCTTTCTTATCAGGGCTGCTGACCTCTGGGGCTCTTCGGGGAATAAGACGACGTGACCTAGCGGCGCGTTTGAGTGATCGATCCCTGCATTTGGGTAGAGAAAGCCGTCCTTGATTGTAAGGACTACGCCGGGGATCCCGCCCATGATCTGGTCAGAGCAATTGATGATCAGCTCCATCTCCCTTGGATCTTTTCTGTACTTGTCTGCAAGCTCCAGGGCTCGGGGTCCGGGCTCGACGTCAGAGAGCTTCACGACCCCGCCTTCGGCGGTCGCCACCACACTCTCCGCGATCACAAGGACGTCGCCGTTCGCCAGGCTGAGGCTTGCCCTTTCCATCCCCCCCAGTAGGACCTCCACCAGGTCGTCCCCCGCTCTGACCAGCTCCGTCTTTATTCCCAGAACTTCCAAAGGCCTCACCAATACCGTTTAGGATTCTCTATCTGCTCCAGCGTCTCCTCGATGGCTCCAGCCACAGCGGGCAGATTGAAGGGCTGGCCCAACAGGTTTTTGACGAGGCCCCGGACCTGGGCCACGGTCCCCAGGACCAGAACCTCCATCTCCCCAGGGTCGCATCGAAGAGCGCCCATGGGTATCGCAGCGTCCCCACCCCGAGCCAGCATCTCCTGCTTGATCACTATCGCCTCCATCGAGGTCACGCCACGAAGGGCCAAGGCCCGAAAAGAGCCCTTGCCGCCGAGGGCCCTGGAACCGTCCCCCCCAACACCCAACCTTGTGAAGGCCCAAGACAGATCCCGAGGATGGCCAGAATATGCAAAGACCTCCACCTCGATTCTGCCTTTCGACCGTGATGATGATGATGATGGCCCACCCCGGGTCGCCTCGGCCATCCTGATGGTGTCCATTGAGGCGGCGACGTCGTGGGTTCTGACAAGGTGAGCCCCGTTATAGACGGCGATGGCGGTGGCGGCAAGGGATCCCTGGAGCCTCTCGGCGGGATCGGATTTGTTCAAAACCGCGCCGATGAAGGACTTCCTGGAAACAGCGGCCATCGCCGGCCTATTCAGCACCCTCAGACGAGAGAGGCCGTCCAGGATGGCGAGGTCGTGCCCCGGCCCCTTGGGCGGTATCCAGTGGCCGATCCCCGGATCGACGGTCACCTTCTCCAGAGATATGCCAGCCTCAGCGGCAACCCGCAACCTCTCGCCAAGAGACTCCACGATATCTCCCATATTGAGGAGGTCGCCGGGCCTCTCTCTGGAAGCCATTATTATCAGGGATCCGTCATGGTCGGCCACGGTCCGAGCCATATCAGGGTCCAGAAGGCCCGAGACGTCGTTTATGCAGGACGCGCCCATGGATAGGGCAACATCGGCGATCTTTGACCTCTGAGTATCTATGGAGATCGCGATTTCATCTCCCAGCCTCTCCAGGACGACTTCGAGGGCCGGAAAGAGCCGTCTTCGCTCTTCGTCCTCTGGGATTGCTGGCGATCCCGGTGCCGTGGAGACGGCTCCCAGATCCAGAACCTCCGCGCCCTCCTTTGCGAAGGCTAGGGCCCGCTCAAGAACTGCGTCGTGCCCCGCGAAAGACTCTTCATAGAACGACTCGCGGCTGAGGTTGATCACTCCCATCACCCGGACGGGGTGGAGGTCTCCCAATCTGATTTTGCCGATCAAGCCCTCGATGGTCAATTTCAACGCCCCACTAAATAAGACTGGTCAACTTTAAAACGTTATTCCAGGGACCGGTTCTCACTCCGACAGCCTCAGCATCATTCCGGTGCTCCTGGCCCTTTCGATGGCAAGGTTCAGGATCAAAAGGCTCACCGCGAAGTACAGGAGAGCAAGGCTCATTCCGAGGAGAACCTGGTGAGACCCGTAACCGTAAGCGGACCGGTAGTACTCGAGAAAGTAGGTCAGAGGTATCGACTTCGAGAGGAGCTGGAGGGGTCCGGGCAGAATCTCCACGGGGTAGTAGACCCCGCTCACAAGCATCATTATCCCGCTGAGGCTCCAGGCCGCAACGTCCGCCCTCTGGCCGAAGAGGAGGATCGATATGCAGACCACCATCCCGATCGACGCGGCGGTAATGAACGTCCCGACGAGGAATACGATGATGGTGACCAAGCCTCCTGCGAGAAAGTCGAACCCGAAAAAGCGGGAGCTTGCCACAGCCAGCAATAGAAAGACCGCAGACCCCCTGATCACCCCGAAGAGCATCGCCCCCAAAACGAGATGGTAGCCCCGGATCGGGGCCACGAAGGTCTGTTTGATGCTCTTGCTCCAGAGGTCGAAGAGGAGGATGTAGGCGATGTCGATCTGGCTGATCTGAAGTATGCTGAGCGCGATCGCTCCGACGAGTACAAAGGCCACCATGCTCTCATCGACCTCGAGAAAGCGGGTGAGTAGACCGATCGACAGAAGGCTGATGAAAGGCCAGAAGATCAGCTCGAAGACAGTGAAAACGTTCCGCTTGGACATTATCCAGTTCTTGTAAGTCGCGGACAGGAACTTGTTCAGCTCACCTCGCCAGCTCAAGAAAGACGTCCTCCAGATCTGGCTGATCTATGCCTATATCCAAAATATCTGCTCCCTCGAAAGCCCTTATTATCCTGCTCACGGCCATCTCAGAATGGTCGAAGACCAGCTCCACCCTCCCCGGAAACTCCCTGACGTCCATGACCCCGGGGATTATGCACAGCTTCATCGGGTCGAGATCCCCTTCGTACTCGACGAACATCTTGTGTCCGATTTTCAGAGCCCGCTTCAGCTCTCCAGGGGTTCCAAGGGCGATCAAGCTGCCTTCTCGAAGAAAGGCGATCCTGTCGCATAGCTCCTCGGCCTCGGGCATGTAATGAGTTGTGAGGACGACGGTGATCTCTTGCTCCTCGTAGATCTTCTGGATGAGAGCCCTCGTCTTCATCGCCATCTCTGGGTCGAGGCCCGAAGTCGGCTCGTCGAGAAAGAGGATCTTTGGCCGGTTCAGGATCGACTTTGCGAGGGAAACTTTCTGCTTAGTGCCCGTGGAGAGTGTCTCGAACTTCGAGTCGGCGTGAGGTTCGAGCTCGAACGCCGCAATCGCCTCGTCCACAGATCTCGCGAGGTCCCGGCCGTAGAGGCCGTAGAGCATCGCCGAATGATTCAGGTTCTCCCTCACGGTGAGGCTCCAGGGAAAGTTGGGGTTTCCGCTGCTGATGTTTATCCTCTCCCTGACGGCGTGGGTCTTTCGAAGGGCATCGAGGCCCAGAACCTCGAGGGTGCCTTCGTCGGGACGGATCAGGGTGGAGAAGATCGCCATCAGGGTGGTCTTTCCGGCGCCGTTGGGACCGAGGATGCCGAAGATCTCACCCTCTTCGATGGACAGAGATACCTCGTGAAGAACCTCCTTCTTTGTGAAGAGCCCCCGAAAGCTCTTGCAGATCTTCGTGGCCCGCAACGCTGGCATAAGTTTCGGTAAAGACGGAAGTTGAAGATATCAATGGCGGTGTGATGGATGCCTCACATGATCATGATGGGAGGTCCCGGCCTATCTACGGGGCCGGAGGGGGCCACGCCTGCGAAGTGACCGATTTCTCCTCTCGCGCACAAGCCAAAATATAGCAAGAGCTGCAGCGCCTAAAAGGATCGCGAAGAAGGGTGCCCCAAAAAGGTGCGCCCTTTCGGGCGAAACGACCGCCAGGGGCACAGAAAGAGATGCCACCCCTCCATCGTGACTGATCTCGCAGCCGATGCTGTACTCCTGAGCCTGAGCTGATTCCTCCACCAAAACGTCAAAGCGGGCCACTGCGACCCCTCCGGGAGGTATGTCACCAAGACCTGACAGATTCGCCATGGGGATGAAGGGCGGAGCCGCCACAAGGCGCGCGGTGCAGTTGAGAGCTGCTCTGTCCCCGGCGTTGCCGACGATGATGCTGATCGTACCTCCCTCGCCAGGAGAGAGCGCGGATCTCGCCCCCATCAGCTCTAGGGCGGGAGGGTTGCCCTCAACCGATAGTATGAGATCCAAACTCAAACTTGAGGGAAGATAGAGGGGCGAGGCTGTCCCGCCGCTGAAGCTAACGTCGATCTGGCGCTCGTATCCGAGGTCGAGGCTGAGGGGGATGGGACCCTCTGCGCCATCTCCGATCCTCAGGTCGAACTCGAGGGGCGCGGTCTTCCCTGGCCCAAGAACGTCAAGATGGACTGGCCCAGAGAGAACCTCTATCGATCCATCGGAACGGAGATCCGCCTTCAGGTTTGATGCTTGCAGGCAGCCGAACTCTGCCAGCATCTCCTGGGCTGCCTCTTCCTCTGAGCCTGAGGGAATGACTCCAGGAATGAGCCGTTCGACAACGCCGTCGTTGGTCAAGATCAACCTGAGAGTCCCGTTGGTTCCGGGGGCGAAGACTGGATTGACGACGGAGACGTCGATCCTGGGCCCTCCTTCAACCTTGTAGTGGTCGCCGGCGAACTGGACCGTTCCAGAGGCAGAAGTTGCCTCCACCAGGTCGGCGGCAAATAGGGCTAAAAGGAGTAAAGCGAAGAGGGAGAGGGGAGAGCTGATCTGATCTGGACGCATATCGGTTCGCCAGTTTGCATCCCTTCGCGTATAAGTTTGTTGTACAAGTTTTACCAAAAAGCCAGAAACGGCTCTTTTATGACAGCAGCTCCACGAGGTAGCCAGCGATTTCGTCCCGGAAAATAGTCTGCTGAATATGGTTGAGTTTTTCATCTCACCGGGCCAGGAGGGTGCTCACAAAGAAGGTCCCGGAAGCTGCCAGAATTATTGTCGCGCCCGAGGGGATGTTCAGCTGGTAGGAGAGGACGAGGCCAACGAGGACGAAGGATGCGCCCAGAAGGATCGAGAGGGCCATGATCCTTTTGAGGCTTCGCGCATGCTGCCTTGCGATGGCACCGGGGATGGTGAGAAGGGCGATCACCAAAATTATGCCAACGATCTTTATCAGGACCACGACGCTAAGGGCCACCATGCATAGCAGGAGGAGACGAAGGTTTCTGACAGGAAGGCCCAAGGCCTCACCGTAGCGAGGATCAAAGGAGAGGATCATCAGGTCCTTGTAGAGAAGTGCCACCAGGACTAGCATGGCGAGGGTCAGGACGGATATCAACTTCACGTCGTTCCAGGATACGGCGAGGATGTTGCCGAACAGGTAATCGAAGAGGTCGGGGGCATAGCCGCGGCTCAAGCTCACAAAGACTATACCAAGGGACATTCCCGCAGCCCAGAAGACTCCGATGGCGGTATCTTCAGAGACCTTCGACCGGTCACTGATCTCCCCTATCCCGAGAGCCGCCGCCACCGAGAAGAGGACCGCAAATATTAGGGGGTCCATCCCAAGAAGGTAGCCGAGGCCGATCCCACCGAAGGCGGTGTGGGCGATCCCTCCGCCGATGAATACGATTCTGTTGAGGATGACGTAAATCCCGATGACGCCGCAGAGGACCGAGGCGACGATGCCGGCTGCTAGAGCGCTCTGCATGAACTCGTACTGGAATATCTCAATCATCGTCAGCCGTGCTCCCTCAAAACCCTGTGGGGGACGCCATGGGCGATCATCTCCACGGGGCATTCGTAGGCCTTTTCGATGTCCTCGGCGGTCAGCTCCTTTGAGTTGTGGTAGTAGACCCTCTTGTTAACGCAGGCGATCTTCTTCACGTATGTCGATACGGCGCTGATGTCGTGGGATACCATGATTATCGTCATCTTCTCGTTCAGCTCGCTGAGAAGCTCGTAGAACACCCGCTGCCGAGAGCTATCGATCCCGTTAGCGGGCTCGTCCAAAAGGAGAAGGTCGGGCTCTGAGACCAGGGCTCGAGCGACGAAGATCCGCTGCTGCTGGCCTCCGGATAGCGCACCGATCTCTCTATCAGCATGCTCTTGCATTCTCACCGCTGAAAGGGCATCGAGAGCAGAATCTCGATCCTCGGGGGAATAGCGGCCGAACAGGCCCCTTTTGCCGTAGCGGCCCATCATCACCACTTCAAGGGCGCTGATCGGAAACTTTTGGTCGAATAGGCTCTTTTGGGGCAGGTACCCGACCCGCTTTCTTGCGGCCTCGGTTTTCATCCCGAAGACCAGAACCCTTCCGCGCTGAGGCCTGACCAATCCCAGGATCGCCTTGAGGAGTGTCGTCTTTCCCCCGCCATTGGGGCCTATCAGCCCGAGGAAGTCCCCCTCTTTGACCTCCAAGTTCACGTCATCGAGGACGGTTCGGCCGCCGAGATTGACTGAGAGGTCCTCGATCGATACCACGCTCGCACCGGTCATTCTTCTGCTCGCTCCTTTTTTAGATCTCAACCTTCAAGGCTGGAGGCGATCTCTTTGCCCACATGCCTCATGTTCTCAATGTAGTTTTCAGCGAGAGGGTCGAGGGGCAAAACCCTGCCATCAATCTCTCTTGCGATTATCTGCGCCGATTTCGGGTTGAAGTTGGGGTCGACGAAGATCGTGGTGATGTTCTTTCCGCGGGCGACCTCGACGATCTCGGCGAGGTACCTGGGACCCGGCTCCTTTTCGCTTTCGAGGATCGGCACCTGGACTAGATTGTAGTCCCTCGCAAAGTAGCTCCATGAGGGGTGGAGGACGATGAACTCTCTTCCCTTCGTCTCCGAGAATGTCGAGTTCAGCTCCAAATCTAGCTCTGCAAGCTTATCGAGGTAATCGTCCCTGTTCCTTTGAAAAAGATCGGCATCGTCAGGGTCGACCTCGATCAGGCCTTCATATATGTTCTCGACGATAATCATGCTGTTCTTCGGCGAGAGCCAGATGTGGGGGTCTGCCGTCAGTATCTTCTCATGAACACCACGATCGCCCAGATGGACGTCGTGGCCGTGATCGTTGGAATCTGTCGTCTCTATCAGGCCCACCCCAGAGGACGAGTCGACGACCAGCATATCACCGTTGGCCTGGATTATCCTCTCCATCCAGATCTCGAGGCCAGCCCCGTTCTTGACGTAGAGGTCGGCATCCTCCACCTCCATAAGCTTGGAGGGTGAAGGCTCGAAGGTGTGAAGGTTCGTGCCAGGCGGAACCAGAACCGCGACATTTACCTGATCCCCGCCCACCATTTCTGAAAAGTGGCCGAGGGGGACGGTGGTGGCGACGACGTTGACCTTGCCCGAGTTTTCCAGCTGGGCAGGCTCGTCGGTGGATATGCACCCGCACAAAAGACAGATCGAGAGGATCAGAGCCGAGACATGAATCAAACTCAAAGCTCAACCTCCTTCAGGACTTTGCCGATGTACCTGGTCCGGGTTTTGCCGTCCTCCTTCCAGTAGCAGTACCAGTAGGGTCCGTGGGGACATTTCTTGCAGTCCTTGCCGCAGCGGACCCACTCCTGCCTGTAGGTGACGGACCCCGGCCTCCTATCTTCGGGGATCACGCCTTTGGCCGTGTGAGAATCTCTTTCAGATATTCCTTCGCGATCAGCGATCAATCGGTCGACGTAATCTCTGATCTCCATGAGGTGGGAAAGACCCTCTTCAGCCAACTCATCCAAGATATATTTGGGGATCAAGGTCGCATCTTATGTAACTCTGCCAGTTAAATCTTTTCCTCAAGTTACATAAGAACGCAACTGAGGACAGTAGAACCGGAGGAGATCGAGGGCCAACAACCGCCGATTGAGCTATTCGATGAAGTCGGGTTTGGGATTTTCTTGGGCATCACCGGCGAAGGTGGAAAACCTTTCATCATATCACCTCGCATCTTGCGCTTGATCAATTTTTGTAACAAATAAAATCGGAGATATAAATGTTTGAAGAACTGGAGAACATCAATACCCGTCCCGAACCATTTGAGTTTTACACGGCAGGCGACTTGTGGGCCGATGAGCATACATCAGAGCAGATGCTCGGGTTCCACCTGAACGAGGACATTGATGTTTCGTCTCGAAAGGCGGAATTCATAAACCGCTCAGTTGAATGGATCTGTTTCCACTTCAACGTCGGAGCGGGAATTAAGATCGCCGACTTCGGCTGCGGTCCAGGATTGTATGCGACGAGGCTGGCTCAAAGGCAGGCAGATGTGACTGGGATAGATTTCTCAAATAGGTCGATCCAGTATGCACAGGAAATCGCAACCAAGGAAGGACTATCCATCCAATATGTAAATCAGAACTACCTGGAGTTTGAAACAGATGATCGCTTTCATCTCATCCTGATGATCATGTGCGACTTCTGCGCGCTCAGTCCCATCCAGAGAAAGCAGATGCTGAGCAAGTTTTACACAATCCTGGAGCCAGGTGGTTCTGTTCTCCTTGACGTGTATTCGCTTTTGGCCTTTGAACAACGAGAAGAGACAGCAATGTACGAAACCAATCTCCTCAGTGGGTTTTGGTCGCCGGATAAGTACTACGGTTTTCTGAATACGTTCAAGTACGAGAAAGAAAAAGTGGTTCTTGATAAATACACGCTTATCGAAAAAGCACAAATAAGAACGGTCTATAACTGGTTGCAGTATTTCAGCCCAGAAACTCTGGAGAAGGAGTTTGTAGAGTGCGGGTTTGTGGTTGAGAATCTTTATTCAAACGTTGCAGGCTCACCATTCGCCTCTAAAAGTGAGGAGTTTGCGGTTGTCGCCAAGAAGCTATAGAAAAGGTCTTAACACAGAACAAGGCCATACACACTTGCGGGAATTTTGTTGAGCTTCATTCTCGCAGATGATGGCCATCGGTAAGCATTATTTGGAGGAAAGAAATGAAAAATCAAGACCGTTACCAGCGTGGCTGGGAAAAGCTTAAAGAAGTTGATGGAGAAGCTGGAAAGCGTATCATCGAGAGTTTGGATGATATAGCACCTGATTTTGCTCGTTACGTGATCGAGTTCCCATATGGCGATATCTACTCTCGTCCTGATCTTGATCTCAAGTCTCGCGAAATTGCCAATGTTGCAGCTCTCACAGCTCTGGGTAATGCAGAACTAGAATTGAAGGTTCACATTCATGGAGCATTGAACGTTGGTTGCACCCGACAAGAAGTTGTCGAATTGATTATGCAAATGGCGGTTTATGCTGGATTTCCTGTAGCACTTAATGGGCTGTTTGCAGCGAAAGAGGTTTTCAAAGAGCGTGACGATTCGGGAAAAAATTAACATGCCAATTGATCGAATCAACTCGGGCAGTTAAATCCACTTCGTCCCCCTTCCAGCCGGTTATGCGAAGCGATGGTGCATTATCAGCCGCATCCCGTTAGGCTGCTTATGAGACAACGGATAAAAAGGGGGAAGATGTATGAGAGTGTTTGAAAGACCAGGACCAGCCAACACAGATGAAACGATTGAAATTGTGAAGAAGGTGTCTTCGCAATATCGCTATCTTGTCGTCGCCTCAATTACCGGAGAGTGTGCTGCACGAGTCGCTGAAAGAATCCACGACACGACCATCATTTGTGTCACATGTCCTCAAGGAATGGGATGGGAAGTTGACCACATGCAGAGTGGTCCGTTTGCAGATATTCCTGAACTCCAGAAGGTGCGCGATGAATGGGAGGAGCGCGGTCTCTCCCGGGTGCCGATGCAGATTACCCCGGAAAATAAATTAAGATTAACAGCCTTGAACGTTCCTATCATTCAAGGAACGATTCCCTTCTTTGGTCCTAGTTTTTCAATGCGACTCCATCTTCAACAGGTGACATCCCTTGATATTTTGGCAAAGACCTTAGAGTTGATTTCCACTGGGACGTTGGTCTGTTTGGAATGCGTCTTGATGGCTGTCGATGCAGGAGTGATCCCTGAACAAGAGCCCGTTCTTGCCGTCGCAGGAACAGAGCGTGGTCTTGATACGGCATGGGTCATCAAAAGTAGCGCCTCTGCCAATCTTTTTCATCCATCAAAAGGATGTCGATTTGTAGAGTTGTTAGCCAAACCGGGCATATCGTACCAACCCGCAATGGCCATTGATTATCTGCGATAAGATCGCTTGATAGGAAGATCATATAAATGCCAAGAAAATATAGAACCGGCAAGAACACAGAGCAAAGAAAAATGTAGGCGAGACATAGGCCGGTTCGGGCCCGGCCATCGCGCTCGCTTCAGGCGACCTCTGCGAACTTGCTGTAGGTGTCCCTCTCCTTCCTGCTGGGCAACACCTTTTTGAGCGCCTCTTCAAAGTGCTTCATCTCGATCCTGTCCTTCTCGATCTCCTCGTCTTCTTGGGACTTTCCGGCGAGGACGTACTCCCTTATCGCCAGCATCACAGCCTCGTTACAGACCGCTGCCAGGTCTGCGCCCGAGTAGCCGTCGGTCCGCTTCGAAATTGCCACGAGATCGACGTTTTCTGCGAGGGGCCTTTTCTCGGTGTGGATCTTCAGGATGTCGAGCCTTGCCTCCTGGTCTGGCATACCGATCTCGACCATCCTGTCGAACCTGCCGGGACGCAGGAGGGCGGGATCGATGATGTCGGGCCGGTTTGTGGCGGCGATCACAACGACGTTGTGGAGAGACTCAAGGCCGTCCATCTCCGAAAGGATCTGGCTGATCATCCTCTCGGTGACGTGAGAGTCGCTGGAGCCGCTTCCTCTCGCAGGCGCTATCGAGTCCATCTCATCGAAGAAGAGGACCGTGGGCGCAGCCTGCCTCGCCTTCCTGAAGATGTCCCTCACCGCCCGCTCCGACTCGCCAACCCACTTGGAGAGAAACTCAGGACCCTTGATCGAGATGAAGTTCGCCTGGCTCTCGGTAGCAACGGCCTTGGCCATAAGGGTCTTTCCGGTTCCTGGGGGGCCGTAGAGCATTATCCCCTTCGGAGGGCTTGCGGCCATGTGACTGAAGAGCTTGGGATAGGCAAGAGGCCACTCCACCGACTCCATCAGTTCCTGCTTGACATCTTTCAGGCCGCCGATGTCGTCCCAGTGAACGTTTGGAGACTCCACCAGAACCTCCCGCATGGCGCTCGGCTCAAGCTCCCGGAGGGCGTCCACGAAGTCTTCGTTTTCGACCTCGATCTTGTTCAAGATCTCGACGGGTATGCTCTCCACATCGAGGTCGAGCTCCGGAACGATCCTTCTAAGAGCCCTCATCCCTGCCTCTCTTGCGAGAGCTGCGATGTCGGCACCGACGAAACCGTGGGTGATGTCGGCCAGCTTCTCCAGGTTCACGTCTTCAGTGAGAGGCATGCCCCGGGCGTGGATCTGGAGAACTTCGAACCTCGCCTCTCTGTTCGGAACCCCTATCTCGATCTCACGGTCGAACCTTCCGGGACGCCTCAGAGCCTGGTCGAGAGCGTCGGGCCTGTTGGTGGCGCCTATGACAACGACCTTGCCTCTGGACTCAAGGCCGTCCATCACCGCCAAGAGCTGAGCGACGATCCTTCGCTCAACCTCGCCAGTGACTTCCTCTCTCTTCGGGGCGATCGAATCGATCTCGTCGATGAATATGATCGAGGGCGCCTCCTCCTCGGCCTCCTTGAAGATTTCTCGGAGCTTCTCCTCGGACTCGCCGTAGTACTTGGACATTATCTCAGGACCGCTCAGAGTCTGGAAGTGAGAGTTAGTCTCCGAGGCGAGAGCTTTTGCGAGAAGGGTCTTTCCAGTCCCGGGCGGGCCGTGGAGAAGGACGCCCTTGGGAGCTTCGACACCCAGCCGCTCGAATAGCTCAGGATGCTTCATCGGAAGCTCGATCATCTCCCTGATCTTCTTAATCTCGGGGCCGAGACCTCCGATGTCCTCGTAAGTGATCCTCGGTATCGCCCTCTCCTCTTTCGCGGGCTTTTCGCTGACCTCGATCCCGGTCCTGTCGCCTATGATCACAGCGTCTGCGGCAGGCGAGATCTTGGTTGCCACAAGCTCTATCTTCCTGCCCATCACGCTGATCTCGATCACGTCTCCTTTGGTGAGGACCCTTCCGTCCAGGTAGCGGCGAAGGTACTCCTCGCCACCCGTTATCCTGAGGGGGACCGTCGGCGCGAAGACGACTTTGCCAGCCGCAGGAGCCGACTTGATGATCTTCACAGGAATCCGGTCGTCTATGCTCACGCCGGCGTTTCGTCTGATATTTCCGTCGAGGCGGACGATTCCGGTCCCGGTATCCTCGGGATATCCGGGCAGAAGAAGGGCTGCTGTCTTCTTCTTGCCCACGATGCCAAGGACGTCTCCTGCCAGCCATCCGGCGTTATAAAGGATGGCCTGGTCGACTCTCGCGATCCCTCGTCCCACATCGGAAGGACGAGCTTCACCCACTTTGAGCGTGTACTCTTCTGCCATATCAATCCCCATACAATATCAATATCTTTTTATTTCAACTTATCTGCTTTGTTTGACCTGACTGTCATATAGTGCGGTTTTGGTATCGATGTGAGGATCGTTTGACGATCATCTCAACATCATCCCCTTTGCATAGATGGTTTTTCGCATGCCTGCAAATTCGCACATCTGCAGTTACTAACTTGTGGTTAGTACTAGGTAGTTACCTGGTATTTAAAGATTTTGTTCCATCATGGCGCTAAACTCGATTTATAATCGCGATTTTCAAGCTCCAGCAAATCGCCCGATCCAAAACGAACACAGCCAAGATAAGCACGAATGTGGATGATAGCACTGTAACTTGGGCACTGTCACTTTGAATCCGTCGACATCACCACCCCAGTCGCCCCCGCGTACATCGGCTACTTAGGACCAGGGGAAACCGTAACGCTTACCGAGCCTTACACGGTGGATTTTGCTGACGTCACCAAATATTGCGGTGTCTACTACTTGCCACACCGTGCCATAGCAGAGGCCCATTATGACGGAGAGCTCGTCACAGTAGCCAATTCCCGGGTTACGCTGATTGGTTAATCCGTGTGATCGGTCCAGTTAGTAGAACCATATTCCAAATCTGGCGGGATGAGTTGGCGTGCTTCGGCACGCCATGGTGGCGGAACTTTGGGTTTTCAAGGCTTGCAGACCGTAATCACGTCCATATCAAAAGGAAAGCGCCTGGACTATTCTATCTACGTTATTAAAATAACATAAAATCCTTCCCCTCGGGAAGAAAGATCAAGCCTCGGGTGGGATTTGAACCCACGGCCTCGTCCTTACCAAGGACGCGCTATGCCAGCTAAGCCACCGAGGCACGAAAAGGTGCGAT
>DUKF01000152.1 GCA_013329455.1 Methanotrichaceae archaeon
CGAAAATCTCGGATAAGGGATTTTAGCAGGAAAGGTTAATATCGTGACACTTCTCTAACCTAGCAAGGAGGAATCAGATTGAAATCTAATGCTGGCTTCGTTGGATTTGACGGAACGGAAAACAAGAGAACAGTTCTCGCCCTGGATATGGCCAAGAAGGCCGCTGGAATCGGGGGCGAATTGAACATCCTCTTGCGCCAGCCCCACGGCAGGGCGAAGAGTACCCTGAGGAAGCTGATCAGGATCGGCGACGTCAAAGCCTACATCTCGGACGATTCGGATAAGGCCAAGTGGGAAAAGGCGGGCTTTTCGATCCAGGGCGGCTACAACGACTTCTTCGAGGACTCCGACTTCGTTTTGGTCGGAACCCCAGGAGATCAGGAAGCGCCTTACGTCGAGGCGGGACTCGCCCACGACTGCACAGTCTCCCTTATGGGCGGAGCCCACAGGAACAAGATAATGGCAGCTCTCAAGGAGAATGGCGTCGAGATACCAGACGATCTGAAGGCGGACTTCGAGCGTGAGTTCTTCTTCGGGCTTGAGAACTACGAGACATTCCTAAAGGCGAAGCCAAAGGTCATCCAGTGCACAAGCTGTAACACCACGGGAATCTGCAGGGCGTCTCTTGCGGCAAGGCCTCTCGGCCTCAAGACGATCATGGGCAACATCAACCGAAGGCACGGCGACCCCCACACCGTCGTGAGAGCCTCACCCAGTGCAGTCTCCATCGGCAAGGGCGTGGGTCACCAGGGAACCGACGCGGGGACTGTCTTCGAGGAGGTCACCTACAGCATCAGGGCGAGCAAGATCCCGACCACCGTGCCCCACACAAGCTTCCTCGGCTTCGTCTTCGATGGCGAAGTGACCCCTGAGGATCTGGTCGAGAGCATGGCGAAGACCCGAGAGGTCGTAGTCGTACCTTACGAGGACGAGGCCGGACGTAAGCACGAATGGACGAGCGAAATTCTGGAGGCTTTCCTCTCCGGGTTCGAGCGGCCCATCAGCCCCGAGATCTTCGAGCTTCTCGTATCCGATTCGATAATCCCCGTCAAGCTCGGCGACTACACCATACTCCAGGTGGCGATGATGGTCGAGCAGATGTCGATCGCCGTCCCCAACCACGTCGAGTCTTATCTCCTGAGCGCGGGCTACTCGCCAGAGAAGGTTCACAGCACTGTGGATGAGGCCCTCACCTGCGTCCACGGCGTCTGGCCGGACAGGCTGAGCACCTGAGACCCCCCACAATTTTTATGTCTGAAGACCCGATCTGTGGCGACCTTTCCAAAGACAAGGTCCTTCTCGGAAAAGAAGCGACAGAGGAGCTTTACGGGCAGGGCTGCTTCGGAAGGCCCGTCGGCGGGGGCCTTGAGCTTTCCCTCGTCGAGGCAGCTTACCTTCTGGACCGGGGCAGGATCGGCGTCCGCCTCGATGGGAAGGATCTCGACTTTCGATCCTTCTTCGAGACTGCGACCGCAAGAGAAGCGGGTTTCGAGTTCAGGTACGTCGTCTACAAAGACCTTCGTGAGAGGGGCTACTACGTCCAGCCGGGGGTCACCGATTTTCGGGTCTACCCCAGGGGTGGGAGGCCTGGAAAGACACCTGCCGAGTTTTACGTCCAGGTGATCTCTGAGAGGCTTCCGGTATCTCTCAAGGAGCTGGTGGAGCCAACGAAGGTCGCAAGGCAAATGAGAAAGAGGCTCATGCTGGCGGTCGTCGATGAGGAGAGCGACATAACCTTCTACGAGGTGAGGGAGAGGGGCCTGAAGGGGGATATGAAAGTCGAGGCCCACGGCGGCACCGCCACCCTCCTCGAAGACCGGGTGATGCTCTGGGACCCGGAGTCCTCAGAACTTCTTCACGAGCGGGGTTTCTACGGAAAGCCCGTGGGCGGAAGGCTCCAGCTCTCCCTGGTGGAGTCGGCATACCTTCTCGAGAAGGGGGTCCTCGATATAGTCGATCGGGCTGGCACACTGCTGAGCCTCGAAGAGTTCGTAAAACGGGCAAAGCTCGTCGAGAACGACTTTGATATGAAGTACCGAGTCTACCGGGACCTTCGGGACCAAAACCTCGTGGTAAAGACCGGGTTCAAGTTCGGAAGCCACTTTCGGGTCTACAAAAGAGTGGAGGGCCCAAAGAAGGTGCCCCATTCCGAGTATCTGGTCCACTCCGTGCCCGATGACTACGTATTTCACCTGCCAGTGGTCTCCCGGGCCGTAAGGCTCGCCCACAGCGTGAGAAAGCTGATGGTCTTCGCCTACCAGGACGATGGCGAAGTGAAGTATCTGGAGATCAGGCGGCTCAAGCCCTGATTTCAGATATGGCCCCCAACGGCCGCGGCCTTCACCGCCTTTTTTTATCCCTTCACCGTCTTTTCCGCCCTGAGAGGTCTTCGGCCGATCTTCGAGAGCTGATCTTCGAAGGCGATTTCTTGCTCAGAGAGGGTAGGCTCGATCCTGCTCTGAAGTCTTACCGGAAAGCCGCCCGGATCGATCCGGGGAACGTCACGGCATGGAAGAAGTCCGCCATGATCTATGGGATGATGGGAAGGTACATGGAGGCGATCGCCTCCCTCGACCGGGCGACGAAGATCGATCCTTTCGATCACCAGGCCTGGATGCACCGGGGCTTTCTTCTCTGGCGACTGGAGATGTGGCAGGACGCTCTGACCAGTTTCGAGCGAGCCGCAGCCCTCGATTCTGAAGACGGGTACGCCCGCTACTGCAGGATTGTGACGGCTGAAGAGATGATGAAAAGAAGACGAAGCCGATCCAGAAAATAAACATCTGGGTCGCGAAACGAAAGATCTCTAAGAGCGGCTGATGGACTCGGCGGGATTCGAACCCGCGGCCTCTACCTTGCGAAGGTAGCGATCTACCCCTGATCTACGAGCCCGCAATTAAAACGGTGAAAAGAGGGGGTTTTAGAGCAGTCCTACCTCTTCAACCTCTACCGACTGGACGCCTTCCACCCCAGCGACGGCGACTTCCAGCTCCTCGGTCCCGGTGACGCCCTCTGCCAGGATCACGGCCACCATCAGCGCCTTCAGGCCGAAAGCGATCGGCTCTTCGGCGAAACCGTGAAGCCTCGCACCTTCTGGAAGGACAGACTTTATGGTCTCCTTCATCTTTTCCATGTCAACGTCAGCGCCCTCGGGCATTATCTTCAGCTTCGCAGCAACTTCCCCCACGATATCACCTCACGGCCCCAAAAACCCACAGTTGGGACACGTATAGGGGTTGCTCTGCTTTCTGCACCTGTTGCACCTCGTAATTATCTCCCCACAGTTGGGGCAGGGGAACCTGGCGCCATCCGGCCCGATCAGCGTTACTCCGCATGACATGCATCTGTCTGATTTTTCAGTCATGTTACTCTCTCTACATGCTTTGATCGATCCCAGGGTATAAACTTTCCCTTACGTCAGGACCGCTCCGACCTTCACTCCTACCTCTTATAAGGGTTCCGCCCTTCCCCGTCTTCAAGTTCGCGATGAACCGGTCCGGGCGAGTCCCATCCAGGACGAGGCAACTTCTGCCGGATCTCCTCAAAATCCGAAGAGCGCCCTGGTCGATGCAGGTCTTCTTTCCTATGAGGGACTCTGCCGAGATCTCGCCTGCGACCTCGCCCTCCAGGATCACACCGTCAACATCGGTGGCCTTGATGAAATCGGCCGCAAGTCTCCAGGCGACGAGGGCGGCGACGGAGTCGGAGGTGTAATCCCAGCTGTGCTCCAGGCCTTGATCGTCCTCACTCAAAGGCCGGTAGGGTAGGAGGATCCAAACACCAGATGTCGGCCTTGAGATCGTCTCGGTCAAAACAGCCCCGGTTCCGTCCGCTAGAAGTCCAGAGAACTGCTCCATCGCCAGGACCGCCATCCAGTGAGCCGTCTCATCCGATAGATGATATTTCTGGTAGATCTCTCTCACCAGATCCGCCATGGGGCCGCCGCCCGGAACTACTAGAAATGCGTGGCCTTCCTCTGAGAGGTCGACGAGGCCCTTCACGATATCTCTGGAGACGTCGATCAGACTTCCGCCAATTTTAATTACGCAGAAGGTCATGACAACATCTGGGGCTGCAAAGTATATCTGACGTGCGGATCGAACGTATTGAAAACGTATTGAACGGACGATTGTAAAGAGAAAAGAGCGCAAAAGTCGATATTGGATGTAGTGTAAAGGAGGGAGACTAAGTCCATCGACTTTTGCCATTCCGACCTACGTCATTTGTCGAATATAAACCTTTCGGTGGGCCACTGCCCTTTGTACAATATAAAAGTTGTGGTTCGATGAAGACGCCGATGCTGGCCGCAGACGCCCTCATCCTCTTCGGTGAGGGGATCGTGCTGATAAGAAGAGAGAATCCGCCCTACCAGGGTTGCTACGCCCTTCCTGGAGGCTTTGTGGAGGTAGGAGAGGCCGTCGAGGAGGCGGCCCAAAGAGAAGCGAAGGAGGAGACCGGCCTTGACGTCGTGCTCTTGAAACAGGTGGGTGTATACTCGAAGCCCGAACGAGACCCCAGAGGGCACGTCGTCTCGATCTGCTACCTCGCCTGGGGGAGGGGGGAGCTTTCCGCGGGATCGGACGCGAGGTCTGCAGAGGTCTTCGACCCAGAGGATCTTCCACCTCTCGCCTTCGACCACGCCCAGATCATTCGAGACGGGCTGGAGAAGCTTTAAGATCTGTCCATGCGAGGTGAGGGTTTGCATGGCCGACGATATCAGGGAGATCATAGAGAAGTACGCCCTTCAGAACGCGGTGAAGTACAGGGCCGCGCCCCAGGTCGGCGCGGTGATGGGAAAGCTGATGGGTGAGCACCCCGAGCTCAGGTCGAGGGCGAAGGAGGTCTCGCTCCTCGTCGCCTCGGTCCTCTCGGAGGTCGCGAGGACCAGCCCCGAGGTGTGGGAAAAGAGGCTCGCCGAGATCGCGCCGGAGCTATTGGCAGAGCTTGGCGAGAAGAAGGAGCCGGACAAGGGCCTTCGCGAGCTTGAGGGTGCCGAAGGCGGCGTTGTCATGAGGTTTGCCCCTAACCCCAACGGTCCGCCCACCATCGGGAGCGCGAGAGGGATCATCATCAACTCCGAGTACGTCAAGAGGTACGGGGGCAAGTTCCTCCTCCGCTTTGACGACACAGACCCCGTCAACAAGAGGCCGATGCTGGAGGCTTATGGTTGGTACCTCGAAGACTCTGAATGGCTGGGGGCGGTCCCCGACGAGGTGGTGATCGCCAGCGATCGTCTCCCTGAGTACTATGAGATCGCAGAGGAGCTGATCCAAAGGAAAGGAGCCTACGTCTGCCGGTGCGACCAGGCCTCCTTCAAGGCCCTGAAGGACGCGGCCAAACCCTGCCCCCACAGGGATCAAAGCCCCGAGGAGAACATGGCCCTCTGGAACGATATGATGAACGGGAAGCTCTCCCCAGGCGAGGCCGTCCTCAGGATCAAGACCGATATCGTTAACAAGGACCCAGCCCTCCGGGACTGGGCCGCCTTCAGGATCGTGACAGCAGATCACCCGCGGGTCGGAGAGAAGTACAGGGTCTGGCCGCTTTTGGACTTCGAGTCCGGGGTCGAGGACCACTTCCTGGGCGTCACCCACATCATCAGGGGAAAGGACCTGATGGACAGCGAGAGGAGGCAGGGGTACCTCTACGACCACATGGGCTGGGAGTACCCGACAACGATCCACTGGGGCAGGATCAAGATCCACCAGTTCGGCTCCTTCAGCACCAGCGCTCTGCGACGGGCCCTTGAGGCCGGGGAGTACGCCGGCTGGGACGATCCAGGGATGCCGACCGTCAGGGCCCTGAGACGGCGCGGGATCCGGGCAGAAGCCCTCCGAAAGTTCATGATCGAACTGGGGGTCGGAGAGACAGACATCAGCATCAGCATGGAATCGATTTACGCCGAGAACAGAAAGATCGTCGACCCCGAGGCGAAGAGGCGCTTTTTCGTCAAGGACCCCGCAACCCTCGTGATCGAAGGGGACGTTCCCAAAACCGCCAAGGTACCCTTTCACCCGACCCAGGACCTCGGCTTTCGGGAGATTCCGGCAGGATCGAAGATCCTCATCTCGGGGGACGACCTGAAGGAGCTCAAGGCCGGTGGAAAACTCCGGCTCAAAGACTTATGCAACATCGAATTTTCAAGCCTTGATCCTCTCCGAGCGCGCTGCATCGGGATCGATCCCCAGCAGGCTAAGGATATGAAGCTTCGGATTATCCACTGGGCTCCAACGGATGGCGTTCCCGTCAAGGTGATGCGACCAGACGGCGTCGATTCTGGCATCGGCGAGGCCGGGATCAAAGATGACCTGGGCAAGGTCGTCCAGTTCGAGAGGTACGGCTTTGTGAGGATAGATTCCGCAGCGGATGGCGAGGTCGTCGCCTACTTCGCCCACAGATGAGCGACTCGTAGGACTTGAGACCGTTTTCAGGATAGAATGTGGGCATTTCGGGGGAGTAAATCTCCCCCCCATGTCGGCGCGAACCCCGCTTGCTATTTAAACTAAAAACATACGTCCAGATCTTACCAAGTGGGAAGTTTACATGAACTCGAAAGAGATCGCTCTTTGCGGCATCCTCATCACGCTCGCGTGGCTC
>DUKF01000047.1:0-12205 GCA_013329455.1 Methanotrichaceae archaeon
CAACAACGCATCCGCCAACGGCACTGATCCCGGGAGCAGTCTCGTAGAGAACTTCAGCCTTCTGAATTTGGATACGAACTACACCGCTAGGATCGAGGTGGAAAAGACTGCGAACAGGTCGACCGTCTTTGTGGGCGATTGGATCAACTATACCGTCTGGGTGAATAACACTGGAAACGTCAACCTCACGGGTGCCCAGGCCACCGACAACTTGACCGGCCAGACCTGGAACCTGGGAACCCTGGCACCCGGCCAGAAGGTTCAGCGCTTCGCCCTTTACCAGGTGAAGCTGGCCGACCTCTGCGAGCCCATCTTCAACAACGCATCCGCCAACGGCACCGATCCATGTGGGAGTCTTGTGGAGAACTTCAGCATCCTGAGCGTGGCTACGAACTACACCGCGAGGATCGAGGTCGGAAAGATCGCTAACAGATCGACCGCCGAAATCGGTTCCTGGATCAACTACACAGTCTGGGTGAACAACACCGGAAACGTAAACCTGACGGACGTTGTGGCCAGCGACAACCTGACCGGCCAGACCTGGAACCTGGGAACTCTCGTTCCAGGCCAGAAAGAGCAGCGGTTCGCTCTGTACCGGGTCGAGGAGACGGATCTATGCAGACCTCTCGTCAACAACATATCTGCCAACGGAACCGGTCCATGTCCCGATTCAGATGTGGAGAACTCCAGCATCGCAATCGTGGCCACGAACTACACTGCGAGGATCGAGGTCGACAAGATTGCGAACGTTTCAACAGTCGAGGTCGGTTCCTGGATCAATTACACAGTCTGGGTGAACAACACAGGAAACGTCAACCTGACAAACGCCCAGGCCCGTGACAACCTGACCGGTCAGATCTGGAACCTGGGAACTCTTGTTCCAGGCCAGAAAGAGCAGCGGTTCGTTCTGTATCGTATCGGGGAGACTGATCTATGCAAACCTCTCGTCAACAACGTCACCGCCAACGGTTCAGACCCTTGCGACAATCTCATCGGAAACTTCAGCATCGCGTCTGTCGAGACGACCTCCTCCTCTGGAGTCGAGGTGACGAAGACCGCGAACAGGTCTACAGTCGTTGGGGGCGATTGGATCAACTATACCGTCTGGGTGAACAACACCGGGAACGTCAACCTGACGGATGTCCGGGCCCAGGATAACCTGACCGGCCAGATCTGGAATTTGGGAACTCTCGTTCCCGGCCAGAAGGAGCGACGTTTCGCCCTGTACAGGGTGGGGGAAGATGACTTGTGCGGATCTCTCGTCAACAACGTCACCGCCAACGGTACAGATCCTTGCGGAAATTTCGTCGAGAACTTCAGCATCGTCTCTGTGGACACGAACTACACGTCCAGGATCGAGGTGACGAAGACCGCGAACGTCTCGATCGCCAGAGTCGGCGATCTTATTGGTTATTCCGTCTGGGTGAACAACACGGGGAACGTCAACCTCACAAACGTCCAGGCCAGCGACAATCTGACAGGTGAGCTCTGGAATCTGGATAGACTCGGCCCCGGGCAGAGCAAGACGCGGAGCTTTGAGTATAGGGTAAAGGAGACGGACCTTTGCAAACCCATCGTCAACAAAGTTGCGGCGAACGGTACAGATCCTTGCGGAAATTTCGTCGAGAACTTCAGCATCGCTTCTGTGGATATGAACTTCACGGCGAGGATCGAGGTCAATAAGACCGCGAACACGTCGACCGCTGGGGTCGGTTCCTGGATCAACTACACAGTTTGGGTGAACAACACCGGCGACATAAACCTCACGGGAGCCCAGGCACAGGACAACCTGACCGGAGAGACCTGGGGCCTGGGAACCCTTGCCCCTGGTCAGAGGGAGCAGCGTTCCGTCAAATATCAGGTGAAGGAGAAAGACCTATGCGGACCGCTGGTCAACAGGGTCACCGCCGGCGGGGTGGGTCTATGTTGCGGTCTCATCCAGAACTTCAGCACCGCTACCGTGACCACGCAATACGATCCCGGAATCGAGGTTAACAACACCGCCAACGTCTCAAGGGTCGAGGTCGATGGTCGCGTAAATTACACAGTCAGGGTGAACAACACTGGAAATGTCAACCTGACGAACGTCCAGATCCACGATGACCTCACGGAAGAGACGCTAGATCTTGGGACGATCCCGCCGGGCGATGTAAGCGTTCTGAGCTTCGAGTACAAGGTGCTGGAAAAGGACCTTTGCAAACTTCTCGTCAATAACGTCACCGCCAACGGCACCGATCCCTGTGGTGGTCTTCACCAGGACTCAAGCATCGCCACGGTGGAGACGAACTACTCCGCCGCAATCGAGGTCAACAAGACGGCGGACGCTGATTCAGCAGAGGTGCGGTCGATCGTCACATACACCATCGTGGTGAATAACAGTGGAAACGTCAACCTGACTGACCTTCAGATCCACGACAACCTCACAAAGGACCTCTGGAAGGTGGCGGTGCTCGGACCCGGGATGAATCAAAGTTTCACCGCTGAATATCTGGTCAAGGAAAGCGATCTACGCAAACTTCTCGTCAACACCGTCACCGCCAACGGCACCGACCCCTGCGGAGGCGTTGTGGGACCTGCAACCGATACGGTGAAGGTGAACACCACAATGAGCCCCTCACTCAACGTCACAATGGCCGCCAACTTCACTGGATCGGTGGTTCTTGGAGACGTCGTCGGCTACAACATAACGATGGGTAACGACGGGAACGTCAACCTGACAGACGTCCAGATCCGCGACAACCTCACGGGTGAGTCCTGGTGGGCGAAAGATCCTCTGGGCCCCGGTGAATCTGAGACCTTCGAAACCGCTTACAAGGTTACAGTGCTGGACGTCGCCAGGGGCAAGGTCGTGAACAACGCCTCAGTTAACGGGACCGATCCCCGCGGCGGGGAGGTGGGGCCGGTAGAGGCGAGCTTGACCCTTGATGTCGTCCCAGAGCTGAACGTCACCAAGAAGGCCGACAAGGAGATCGTTAAGCGCGGCGAGATGATCGCCTACAATATCACAATCTGCAATTATGGAATAAGCCCCGTGACCAACGTCCTGGTAAGGGACGTCTTCACCCGGCATGTCGAGTTCGTCTCGGCTTCGCCGATGCCCGGTCCCGATGGAGTCTGGCGTTTCGCCGTCATACCAGGGCAAAGCTGCGTATCGATCATCCTGGTCGTAAAGGTTCCCAAGCAGGATCTCGAGTTTGGGATGGATCAGGCCGTATCAGGAGACGGGTTCGTCAACGTCGCCAGCGACTACTCGACGACGCTCCAGCCTTACGTCATAAGAAACGAGGTCCGCGTCGTTTCGGACGAGACCGTCCGAGAGTTTTACGCCTCCGAAACGGTCTCGGTTCTGGGCGATCCTGGGACTGAGCTCTCCACCCGAGAGCACGGTTCTGGCCTTTATGAGAGCGAGGAGCAGGTCCAGCTTCTGACGAAGAACAAGTCGATCTCGATGGAGAAAGACATGGCCGCCATCTACGCTCCGACGACTCTCGGCCTCTACAACAACAGGACAGCAACCTACTCTTCTAAATGGACCGAGGAGGCAAAGGCCAAAAACCGGGTGACAGGAGCCACCATGACCGAGTCCTACCGGTACGCGACATCGATCGACCGCGAGTCGAGGATGATGCTCGACGAGAACGAGTCGGCGATGGAGGTCAATTCCGAGTTCGACGGCATGGGCCACATAGGCTTCCTCAAAATGCCCACAAACTCAACGCCTGGGGTAACCCCGATCTTCGAGGCTCGTGAAGATTACACTGGCAGCTTCAAGATCCTTGAGAAGGTCGACGAGTACGGATCGAGCGTCTCCTCCGAGAAGGCGACCTCCGGCGAGGGTTTCGTCGCCGTCGACAAGCGCGTCGGCGACAGCCAGAGGAGCTACGAGTCTGGAACGGGAACCTACGACTCTGAAGAGCTGATCGAGACGAACACAAACTACATCGCAAAAGACATCGGTCTCATCTACGCGCCGATGAACCAGAGCCTCACCGACGACGTCTCGATAGACGCTTCCCAGAAGTGGAAGGAAGGTATGTACTCGAAGGTCAGGAACACGAGCTTCATCGGTGAGGAGTACACTGGTGTGACCGAGCTCGACAAGGAGACGGTGGCCCTCGGCCTCAACGAGATGGACACCGAGGCCGAGTTTTCAGGGAAGGCAAGGTACAGAGCCGTTTTAAGAGACGAGGTTGACTTAGACGAGCAGTACGAGGGCGACTATTCCATCGAGAGGAAGATCCTCTTCACCGGGATTCCCAAGTACGATCGTCCTCACCTGACCGTCGTCAAGAACGGATCGTTCCACAAGGAGACGATATTCGATGCCAAGGATACGACCCTGGCCGGCGAAAGCCGTGACAAGGTGATCACCGTTGCCACCTACATCATAACCGTGGAAAACGACGGCAACAGGGCGCTTGGGCCGATTTACGTCAAAGACTTATTCCCGCCGAAGGCGGTGTACATCAACTCCTCGGTGAGGCCCACCGAGCTGACCGAAACGTACGCCAACTGGACCCTCACCCATCTTGCCATCGGTGATGTCTCCACTATCGTTCTTAACCTGGACGTGACGAAACACGTTCCTGCAGAATTGGTGAACAGAGTCGAGGTCTGCGGCGGGTACAACGGCGACGAATGGGTCTGTGCATCGAACTTCACCGCCGTCGAGAAGGAGTGGCTCGCATGCTGCCTCAACGAGAACGTCTCCGTGACGAAGACGGCAGAGGTTGACGAGATGAATTCCAGTGTCGTATGGTACAAGATCGACGTCGTCAACATGGATGACGTGACCAGGGTTGCCACGGTGACCGATTCGTTGCCAGCAGGCATGGCCCTCATCGACTCGATGGTTCCCTTCGCATCGTACGAGAAGAACACCGTCACCTGGAATTTGGTCGAGATCGAGCCGTTCGAGACGGTGACGATCGCATACAGGGTCAAAGTCTCCTGGCCGGGCAGGTTCGTCAACAGCGTCGAGGTGGACGCAAGGTCTGTCGACGGGCAGATCGTCCAGCCGGTCTATGCAAACTCAGTCGTCGAAGTTGGCGAGGTCCAGGAATGCGGGACCTCGTCATGCACCGGGTGGAGCCCACCGAACTGGGACTTCGAGTACGTAGGCTACCCAGCGGAGCTGACCTGCAACGAGATGACCTGCGAAGAAAAATGCGGCCTTGCGCTCTGAAAGGGGCGTTCGGCTCTCCCGCCTCATTTTTTCTCATCTCGTCTTTTTGGGTCTCTTCAGAGGAAAGCCATATAGCGTTGCAGGTTGAACTCTTCGTCCATGATCAGAGGTAAGGCATGGGTCTATGGGGACGACGTGGACACCGACGTCATAATCCCCGGTCCCTACCTCAGGACCAAGGACCTGAAGCAGCTGGCCTGCCACGCCATGGAGGGTCTGGACCCAGAATTCGCCAAGAGGGTGTTGCCCGGGGACGTTATCGTTGCGGGGAGCAACTTCGGCTGCGGCTCATCCAGGGAGCAGGCGCCTCTGGCCCTCCGGGAAGCTGGTGTGGCCTGCGTTGTGGCGCGGTCTTTTGCGAGGATATTCTACAGGAACGCCATAAACGTCGGCTTGGCCGTGGTTGAGGCCGATGTGGAATGCCAGGAGGGCGACGAGGTGGAGGTGGATCTTGCACGGGGAACGGTGACCGTCGGGGAGAAGACCTTCATGGGCACGAGGCTTCCGGACTTCCTTTTGGAGATCCTCCAGGACGGAGGGCTCGTTGCTCACAGGAGAAGAGAGAAGGAAGGAGCGCTTTGATATTTCCTGACGATTACAAGTATGTGGGAACGGCCCTCGACGCCAGGCCGGGCGACCCCATCTACTTCTCCACCCGGTACCTGATCCACTTCGGAGACGAGATCACCATCTACACGGCCGAGACGGAGCCGGGGAAGGGGTTCATGCGGAAAGTTAGGTCGATGGAGCCGATCGCCAGCGGCGATGAGATCCTGGAATATCCAGAGAAGATCGACACTCGGAGCCGGGCAAACCTTATCGAGCTGGCTTTTTCTCTATGCAAAGGCGGCGTGAACACCGTGATCTTCAAGGGACCCGACGAGCACGTCACCTTCGTCCACGAGCCGGACCTTTCAGCCATCACCGAGATCGAAATCCTTGACGTCGTCCCGCCCCGACCATCCTGGCTGGTCTGCGTAATCGAGAATCTGGAGACGGCCGGAGTTCTGGGAGATCTGACCCTGAAGTTCAAAAGCAGGGTTCTCGACCTTCGCCGATACGAGGATGAGGACGTCTACTTCCCCTGCACCGCCTCGGGCCTGGGACGGTCTCTGGACTCGGACAGGGTCGAGATCGCAAATCCCCTGATCGTGGGCTGTGAGGTCTCAAGGGAGGTCTTCAGGGACATGTACCCGGGAAAAGAGCACAGGTTTTTGAACACCTGCCCTCTCTCAAACGATGTTTTGGCACCGAAGGGGCCTTTCATCACAAGGTGCTGCAAGTCCGAGCGCAGCGGGATCACCAGGTCCAAAGGTCACCTTGGAGTCGTGGTCCACTGGGGCGATGGTGCCCCCAAAATTGCGGAGGCGATAAGATGTCTGGCAGAGGAGCTGAAAAGAGAGTAGCTTTGGTCAAAGGGGATGGCGTGGGGCCGGAGGTCATCGACGGGGCCCTCGCCGTCCTGGATGCTGCGGGTGCGGACCTGGAGTTCGTTCCCGTGGAGCTTGGTTACGGCCGGTGGAAGAGGACGGGAAAAGCGATGGCCGAAGAGGACCTGGACCTCATCAAGACCTGCTACTGCGTTCTCTTCGGTTCTATCACAACGCCACCGGATCCCGACTACAAAAGCGTCCTTCTCACCTTGAGAAAGGAGCTGGACCTCTACGCCAACATCAGGCCTTTCAAAACTCAGGACCTCGACTTTGTGATCGTGAGGGAGAACACCGAGGGGATGTACTCGGGGGTCGAGAAGCTGGACGAGGAGGAGGCGACGACTTTGAGGGTGATAACCCTCCGGGGCTCTCTTCGGATCGCGGAGAAGGCCTGCCAGATCGCTTCAGACAGGGAAAAGCTCGCCATCGTCCACAAGTCCAACGTTCTCAAGAGCGACACCCTATTCTTGCGGATATGCAGGGAGACGGCTCACCGGTGGGACGTGCCCTTCGAAGACATGCTCGTTGACGCCGCCGCCTACAACCTGGTCAGAAACCCCAAGAGGTTCGATGTGATCGTGACCACAAACCTCTTCGGAGACATCCTCAGCGACGAGGCTGCGGCCGTCATCGGGGGCCTGGGCCTTTGTCCCAGCGCAAACCTCGGCGGGAAGTACGCCCTCTTCGAGCCGATCCACGGCTCGGCCCCCGACATCGCGGGACGGGGGATCGCAAACCCCATCGGTGCCATCAGGAGTGCAGCCATGATGCTGGAGTGGTTCGGAGACGTCGGGAAGGCGAGGATGATCGAGGAGGCTGTGGAGTGGACCCTTGTCCAGAAGGTTGCAACGCCGGACCTGGGCGGGAACAGCTCCACCAGAGAGGTCGCAGAGGCGATCGCAAAAAGGCTGGCTTTGTCAGATCGATAGCGGATCTCGGAAGGTGCGGTCATCTGGGGGGCTTCGAGGTTGGATGGTGATGATGATGATGATGATGATGGCAAGCTCATTGAGCAGGTGTCGATGAAGGTCCAAGAGTTGCTTGAAATCGAGACCTACCAGTCAGTCGCCCACCGGTGGGACCACTTCGAACGGGTCCGGAAAAGGGCGCATAAGCTCGCTTTAGAGATCTGCGACGACGAAATCGACCTTGAAATTCTGAGCATTGCGGCTCTGCTTCACGACGTCGACCAGCCCTATCACGACAAAAAAGGCCACGTGGCGAAAAGCCTAGAAAAGGCCGATAAGATCCTTCGGGAGGTTGGGTATCCTGAGGATAAGGCGCGAAGGGTCCTCGAAGCTGTGAAGGAGCACTCCTCGGAGGACGACTCTTCGCCTTCGTCCCTCGAGGCGAAGGTTCTCTTCGACGCCGACAAGCTCGACGGCCTCGGAGCCATCGGGATCTCCCGGGTCTTCGCCTTCTCCGGCCAGCGGGGTCTTCTGCCCTCCGAGGCCCTGGAGTGGTACATGGCGAAGATAGACAGAGCGATTCCGATGATGCAGACCGAGGCCGGGCGGATGGCGGGGGCGAGGGATCTTGCCTACGTGAACTCCTTTTTTGTGAGATGCCGGGAAGAAGAGGAAGCGCTGCTCAGATTTTAGAGCGCGAAGGCGGCTTTTTGATCGAAATCTTTTTCACCATGAAGCCCCCTTCGCCATCTGAATGTCAGAACAGAAGGCTCAGACCCGCAAGAACAAAGTCAACGGCCGCAAAGGCGTGCTGGCCGATAAGCTGGGCGATATGAACGTGAACATCAACGCCCCGAAGTTCAACTACAAGGATTACATCAGGGTGCTCAAGCTAGCGAGAAAGCCCACCCGAGAGGAGTTTCTTATGATCTCCAAGATCGCCATCCTGGGGATAGCCCTGATCGGCATGATGGGTTTCGTCATCTACATCTTCCTCACAGAGCTTCCAAAGGCGATCTGAGCAAAAAAACGATTTCGAGATGGGGCCAGACCCCCATCCTTTGAATTCTCCGCACTTCTTTGCTGTGGAGGCTTTTTCGCGCCGCCGTCGCCAGAAGAAGGCCGATCTGGATTTGTCCTATCAATTTTTCGATTCTCATCCCACCTCGTTCAGCCCTCGCAAGGTGGCGCCGAACTCCGATTCGACGATGCTGGAGACGCCCATCGTCTTTGGGTGAAGGTCGATCTCCACCATGACGTGCTGGTGGCCGCTCTCTCTCAGGGGCCGGACCTGCCGGGGGCCGTTGGTGATCGAGAATATCTCCATGCCCTTTAGCGAGTCGATGGGTATCGCGTGGGGAACTCCTGAGATCACGGCGAAGTCGTAGCCGCCCTCTTCGGCGATGTACCTAGCTACTTCCTCTCCAGCGATGGGGTACTCGTCAAGCCCGCCGATGATCCGGTCGACGGCAACTCCTCTCTCTTCAAGGCCCAAAAGGATGTTCTTCGCGTCCTTTCTCACCTTCGCGAGGCCCTTATTCTCGTCGAGGTTTGCAAGGGTCGAGACCTCAGAGCCCCGGGCTTTTGCAACCTGGGCAACGGCGGCGTTGATGTCGGCGAACATGTAGGCGGTCTCCTTCTTGGCGTTGAGGACGTTTATGCCTCTTTTCCCCTCCTTTATCAGCTCGAGAAGCCTATTTGCTGCCTTGTACTTGATCTCGCCCCTCTCGGGCGCCAGGTACTCCTGGCTTGCGGCCCCGTGGAGTTTCTCTACCTCTGTCGCCTTCTCCAAGAGGAACTTCTGCCTCTCGAACTCCTCTTGGGCGATTATCCCCAGGTCGAGGGCTGCTTCCAGCGTGATGATGACGCCCTTGGTGTTGTCGCGGTATCCGGCGTGAACCTCCACCTCCAGGACGGGAACGTCGATCTCGGCGTCGACGACGGCTTGGTGGAGGTCTTCGCCGATGATCATGCTGCTGCAGGTCCCCACAACGCCGATGAGCTTCGGGTTGAATAGCTCGCTTGCCCGCTGGAGGAGCCTTGTGAGCGGTTCTTGCCCACCGAAGACGAAGCCCGCCTCGTCGAGGGCAGTAGTGAGGGTGTGGACGCCGTCTTCTTCCAGGAGACGGGCGTGCTTGAAGCAGCAGCCGCTGGGGCCGTGCATTATAACGACGTCGACACCCAGGTCTCTCAAGGTGTAAAGGGCCGCGACTATCGAACTCGGCCTTGGATGTAATATTTGAACTTCGCTTGTCATCATGAACATCACCTGAAACATTTAACGCATGAAATTACCCTGTCGCCTTTCTTAAGTCCGGACTTCGCTTTCGCAAGGCCAGAATCGAGGTCGGGGGCTGTAAGGGCCAAGAGGCCTGGTGCGTGAGGCTTCAGCCTCTCCCCCACGAGGATCAATAGGTCGATCTCCCGGCGGCGGCGCGCTAGAAGCTCGATCAGGGCCGGCACGTCCATCCCCTCACAGACTGTCTCCGCCTCCTCGCCCGTCACGAGAGCCACTCTTTCGCCGCCTTTGGCGCGGTTGAGGGCTGCCTCGACCCCCGAGGCCCGAAGACCGGAGTTTGAGTTGTCAAATACCAAAATTCCGTCTTGCCAGGTCTTTTTCATCCTGCCGCCGAGCCCATCGAACCCCACCAGGTTCGATGCGATCTCCTCGAGGTCCAAGCCCGCCGCGAGGGCTGCAGCCGCGGCCCCCGAGATTGCCGCAACGTAGCTCTCGGGATCGAAGCTCTCGCCGAGATTGAGAGATGCCCTCTCCTCGCCCGCCAGAATCTCTCTGGGCGTGCACCAGACCTGGCCTCTTGGCCCTGCCCCAAAGGTCACGTCAGCCGAGATCCCGACGTCCTCACCCGCGATCAGCTTCGAGCCACGTTTTAACAAAGACACCATCTGAAGCTTTGCGGTGCTGGCCCAGAGTGTCCCTCCTGCTATCTTGTAGTCTCCGACAAAGCTCGTCAGAACGCCGAAGTCGGCAAGGCCCGTCCCTCCCAGGGACACTTCGCATACAAGATCGTCGGAGCTTGCCTCTTCGGCCGCGTCGAAGGCCCGGATCACGTTGGCGGGAGTGATGCTGAGCCCCGACCTCACCACTTCGCTTTTGCCGTCCCTCCAGATCTCGATCCCTCGGGTGGTGTGGGATATGACCGTTCCCCTGGAAGAGAGGATCTGGGCGAGGATGAGGGCTGTCGTTGTCTTGCCTCTCGTCCCCGTGACCTCGAAGGCCCGAAAGTCCCTCTTTCCTTGGAGGAGGTCACCGACGGCCCGATGGTGGGTGACCACTTTTTTCCCGAGACATCTCGCCTCTTTATGGACCGGGTTTTCGGGCGGCAGGTGGACCGGGGCGACGACCAGGTCGTAACCTGAGACGTCCGGGACGTTGTGGTAGACCTCGAGGGCGGCAGCCTCGATCCCCCTCTCTCTCATCCGCTCTGCGATCAATCCCGCGCCGTGGATGGTGTCGAGGACCGCAACCTCAGAGGTTACTTCAGAGCTTCCGTCGCTCTCCGGTAAGCAAGGGAGGCGATGCATTCGTCCACGCCCAGAGGCTCTGCGCACCTGATCTCCACCTCGTTTCCGTTCAGCTTGCACTTGCCCCTCCGCAAGCTCGGGTCCACGCACAGCTCGCTTGGGATATCTTCCAGGGTGTGGACGCCGTGGGCGAGGAAGATGGGGAGGGCTACGATCGTCTTGACGTTCGTTCCCGAGAAACTCTCAAGGCCTGCGGCGATGTTCGGCTCGTCCATGTTCAAAAAGGCGATCTTCACGGGGCCGTCGTGGTTTTTGCCTATAAGCTCCGCGCACTTTTCCACCATCTCTTTGTTGTACGGCTTGGTGCTGCCGTGTCCGAGAACTAGAATCCCTACATCGTCGATCATAAATCTCACCAATGTTACGTTTTTACATATTTGTATTACCTGGATGGGATTAATAACTAATAAATCCTTTCCCGACGTAAAATGATCTGGCAGTCGGCCCCCAGATCTTCGTCGATGGTTGAAGGTCTCAACTTCGGGCAGGGCGCAAAACAATTGGGATAAGTCAAAATGAGCCGCATAGCGTATCTCCTGGTGCTAGTTCTCTTAATTATGCAGACTGCTGGCGGAGCCGAGGTTTTCATGTCGACGCGAGAGTGCCTCACCTTCGCCGACAACCTGACCCTCATCGTGATGGACGTCGAGCCGGGTGCTGGTGTCGTCTGGCTGGAGCTTCGGGATGGGCACGGTCTCCTCAAGTCCTCGATCTTGAAGACCGGGGAGAGTTTCGCCTTCGACGAGAGGGGCGAGGGCCTGAACCTGACCGTCACCAGGATCTACGCCGGGGGCGAGAGGGATCTGGTAGACCTGGACTTGGAATCCGGCGAGATCCTAAAGAGGTCTTTTCAAGAGCTTCCCGACGACCCATATCAAAATCGTGATCGTCCCGGTCAATCGGGCGATTCATCTCTCCTCAACTGGGGCCTGGCGATCGTCATGGTCCTCGTCTTGGCGGCCTGGGTCTATTTTGTGGCGAGGTCAAAAGGAAGGTAAAGGGCAATGCAATCTCGGGGCGGTTTGCGGGATGGTCCGCCGTCGTCACAGATCAGCCAGTCAAATTCCTGCAAATTCATCTGCTCGTGGCTTTTCTTCTCTTCGGGGGGTTCTTTGTGTCTCAACATAATTGCGGAT
>DUKF01000047.1:12243-14531 GCA_013329455.1 Methanotrichaceae archaeon
ACAGTTCCGATGTATCCTCCATCACTTCAAAATTCACCCTCCAAAAGCTGTTTCATGACTTCTGGAAATTGTTTAAATTACTCCCTTGCTGTTGTGCTTTTTATTACTTGCATCAATCGTGACGGTGAATATTTTGGCGCAGTCCCAACAAATATGCACATGATCTACATCTGTTCTCATGGCATCAAAATCGAACCAATATTTTATAACACAAATATATTTAATACAATTCGTGCGATCAGCATTGTCAAGTTGATATCTTATATATTTGACACAGAATGTCATGTGACATCGAATATTATATGCGCAACTTGGAGTACATGCGGAACGTCGTCGGAATATATTTATAAATGTGATTGTGGTTGTCTATGCATGAATTATTCTCGTAGGATGCTGGCAGGAGCCTTACTTTTTACCGGAATGGCTATATTCATTTTTGGATTAAATATAGCCGAACAACTATACCCAGGTTATAGTGTATCGCAAAATTATGTAAGCGATTTGGGCGCTACTTGTCGTGACGGAAATTGCGACATTTTTCAGCCATCAGCAATGATTTTTAATTCTTCTGTGTTCTTAGCGGGCATATTCGCCACCATAGCAGCATATTTAATACGCGATGAGTTTAATTCACCAGTATTTTCTCTATCCTTTGCTTTTTTAGGCGTTGGTACCATGTTCGTTAGCGTTTTACCAGAATATACGGGCTATCTCCATATTTTGGCAGCTTTTATAGCATTCTTATTTGGAGGGCTTTCTGCAATTACTGCGTTCACCATTTTAATGCCTTTATTTCGCTATTTATCCGTCTTCCTTGGAATTATGACGCTTATTGCGCTTGCGTTGCTTCTTTCGAGCCAAGACCTGGGGCTGGGTCCTGGAGGTATGGAAAGAATGGTTATTTATCCGGTAGTTCTTTGGGCACTGGGATTCAGCGGCTATTTGATGCATTACGATCAAGAAAATCCTAATAAAACCAATAGGATTGACGAAAATTTTTAAAATTCGTGTCGCGAGATAAATCTCGCCCGGGATCAAAAAGAGGATCAGACTGATTGAATTATAGTCATGAACATAAAGTTTGATATATATCTGATACATTAAGTATCAAATCTGAAGTTCATGAATGTAAAGAAAATGTTTATAATTTTTATGGGAAAATTGATAAATACTCTCACTAAGTAAATATCCATCAAAAGAATTTGGCGAGGCAAAAAAATGAAAAGAACTGTAATGACATTTTTGATGAGCTGCTTGTTTTTAGCTGCTCAGTTCTGTTTTGTATCAGCTACTGGCAATTCAGACTCTGGACAGAACGATAGCGCGACGGACGCGAGCAAGCCCGGGATTCTGATGACGAATAATACTACATTCAGCTCCAATGCTGTGGTCTATCCTGTCTTCAAAGATAAAGAATTCCATTTTCAAGTGCTTAGACAGCTGAGTATAGCGCCCTATGGTGGTTCGGACATTAACGAATGTCTGAATACGGCGTCTCGCATCAAGCCTGGGGATTTTGAGAGCTGGTATCAGGAGTGGTTTGCCACCGCTGAGCGCATTCACAAAATCGCCGACGAGTCTTTGGAGAAGGGGCACAATGTCAGTGCTCGGGACGCCTACCTGAGGGCCTCGGGATATTACCGTGCAGCAGAGTTCTTCTTACATGGAAATCCCGATGATCCCCGCATCCTTCAGACCTGGGAGAAGAGCCGTGACAGCTTCCGAAAGGCCATTGATCTTGTGCCGTACTCGGTAGAGACGGTGGAGATACCTTACGAGAATACGACGCTTCCCGGATACTTCTTGAAGCCTGACTCTTCTGATCAGCCCCGCAAGACTTTGATCCTTCAAACCGGCTTCGATGGGACGGCGGAGGAACTCTACTTCAGTCAAGGTCAGGCAGCAGTGCAGAGGGGATACAACTGTCTGATATTCGAAGGACCTGGGCAGGGTGGAGTGCTCAGGGAACAGGGACTCCACTTCCGTCCGGACTGGGAAAATGTGGTTACGCCCGTGGTGGACTACGTCCTGACCAGGAAGGACGTAGATCCGGAGTGCATAGCGCTCATGGGCATAAGCATGGGCGGATATCTGGCTCCTCGGGCTGCAGCCTATGACGATAGAATCGCAGCTTGTGTAGCCAACGGAGGGATTTACGAGCTTAACTATACTTCGGACTTCAGCCCGGAGGAGATGGACGCCCTCATCAACTATCCGAAAGAGTTTGACATGGGAACCCGGGAAGCCATGAAAAACGATACCAGCTTGAGGTGGAGCGTAGAAAATGG
>DUKF01000025.1:0-10695 GCA_013329455.1 Methanotrichaceae archaeon
TTCCTATTGCATCAAAATCGAACCAATATTTTTCACCTAGTTCATAACAAATGTGTTTAATATAATTAATACGATCTACATCTCTAAGGAGCTTTCGCCGAGAATCTGGAACCAACTAAATATGATAACGAATTTTATATGCGCAATGACTCGCTTTTCTCAGCTCGATCATCCATACAGAATACGCAACAATCCTTAAGTCGTTTTCTTGACCATCCCAACCGCAGCAAGCTGCGGGGTATTCAATTCAAAATAAAGCGGATTTGCCTGAATTGTTTCTCCCAATTAAGATATTTATTGGTTTAATGCACTCGAATCCTTGTGGCGCATCTCCGAAGCACATATAATTCTTAACTTTTATTGATATATCTTCCATAGGATCGCACTCGTCTGTTTTTAGGCTTTGAGCTTTATACAGTTCTCTCTTGTGTTTCTTAATCACTGGTTTATTTAACATATTTATATGTCTTCTGTTTTCCTCAATGCACCTGGTCGATTTCGATCGTGCTTCAAAAAAGACGATAGCATAGCATCTGGATGTTTCTTACTGCAGGTGGAACCAAGCCAGAAAATCTCCTGCACGTTTCCATGACAAAATATAACGCCGCTGAATTCGAACTAAAAAGTAAAAAGTAAGGCGGAGGTGGGTGTGTGGTTGGAGGGCCCCGACCCCCCTACGCCACCTCCTCGCCGGTCCACACCCGCACGGGCCTCGCCACCCGGACCTCGAAGACTCTGCCGTCGCCGGGCCGTCCGGTCCCGGCGGTGGTGGCGATCGTCGGCAGGTCAGGGACGAGGACATCGACCGGGTCGTGGAGGTGATGAGGCGTGAAATCCCTTCTGAGAAAACAATTTAACCTCGTCAGCAGAATGGGGAAGCGATGCTCCCCGTCCTCCTCTGGGCTCTGGTCTTTCTTGTCAGCCTCGCAGTCCTGGCAAAAGCCTCGGACTACTTTACAGACTCCGCAGAGAGGATCGGCATCGCCTTCGGGATCTCTCCTTTCATCATCGGGGTCACCATCGTCGCCTTGGGGACCTCGACCCCGGAGCTGGTCTCCTCGATTCTGGCAGTCACTAAGGGTTCCTCGGAGATCGTCGTGGGGAACGTCATGGGCTCGAACGTGACGAACATATTCTTAGTCCTGGGCCTGTCTGCCATCGTGGGAAAGAAGCTGGTAACGAGCTATGAGCTGGCCAACGTCGACCTTCCCCTCTTCGTCGGTTCGGCGATCCTACTCTCCCTGATGGTCTGGGACAGGGTCTATAGCCTCGCTGATGCCCTCCTCTGCCTCGCCTGCTTTCTCGTCTACCTCCTCTACGCCATCAGCGTCGAGAGGACGGCCGACGAGGCAAAAGCGAGATCTTCCGAGGATAAGGGAGAGGGCCGCCTGAGGAACAAAAGGCTCGATCCTTTGGTCTACCTGAAGCTTGTTCTGAGCGTCTTATTCCTCTACATTGGAGCCAACTACACCATCGTCTCGGTGGTGAAGCTATCAGAGATCGTGAATATCGGGACCGATATAATCGCCGCCAGCGCCGTCGCCCTCGGGACCTCCCTTCCGGAGCTGGTGGTGAGCGTCAAGGCCGCAGCGATGAATAAGCCGGAGCTTGCGATAGGAAACGTCCTGGGATCGAACATCTTCAATGCCCTTGGCATCATGGGGACATCGGCCCTCTTCGGAACGCTCGTGATCCCGGAGACGATTACAAGCTTCATCATGCCGATGATGCTCGCTGCAACCCTCCTTTATTTCGTGATAATCTGGGAAAAGGAGATCACACTCTGGGAAGGGTGTATGCTGGTGATATTTTACATCTTCTTCCTGGGAAAACTCTTCGGCCTCTTCTGAGACGGCGATCGAAGAGGATAAAATATTTAATGTTTTGAAGAAGATAATTTCGTATGCTCAAGCGGTTTCTGGCCTTCTTCTTGCTAATTGCTTTGACGATTGCGCTCTGGATATTGAATTACGCCTATCCGAGCATAGATCTTCAGAAGGCATTTTACACTGCCGCGGCGATAACCATCATCCACTTCCTCTTCAGGCACGTCTTCCAGGACGTCCTCATCAAGAGGATAAAGGTCTCAAAGACCAGGTACTCCTTCAAAAAGACGGTCTCGATAGTCTACCTGGTGGTTCTCTTGGCGGTCGTTGTCAACATCTGGGTGGAAAACACTCAGAGCCTCCTCGTATCCTACGGGATCATCGCCGCGGGCCTTGCCGTCGCCCTCCAGGACCTCTTCAAGAACTTCGTCGGGGGCATAATCATCTTCGTGACCGGGATATACCGGGTCGGCGACAGGGTCGAGATTAACACCAAAAAGGGTGACGTAATCGGCATCGACATCCTCTACACCACCCTCATGGAGATGGGAGAATGGATGTCGGGAGATCAGGCCACCGGCAGGCTGACGATAATCCCAAACGGGTACATCCTCGCAGGCAGCGTTAACAACTACACCAAGGATCACGACTTCATCTGGGACGACATCAGCATCCCCATAACATACGACAGCGACTGGAAGGAGGCCGTCACCAAAATTTTGTCAGTCGTCAGGAGAGAGACCGACCACGTCGCCTACCAGGCGGGAAAAGAGCTCTCCACCCTTGAGGAAAAGTACTACCTTCCAAGGAGGGTTGTGGAACCGGCAGTTTTCATAACCATGACAGACAACTGGATAAACTTCAACATAAGATATACGACTGTGGTGAGGGAGCGCAGGATGGTCAGAAACAAGCTGAGCCGACTGATCCTGGACGAGATCGAGAAGTCCGACAAAATAAAGATTGCCTCCACCACCATTGACATCGTCGGATTTCCTGAGGGGAAGCTCGACGGGCGCGAGATGGACGTGTGGAAGATCGGCCAAGAGACGAGCTGAGGCGAAAAGAGTGAGAGCTAACCGCCCGGGCAAGATCGATCATGAAAATTCCAGGAAGGCTTCACGAAAAGTCAGGAAGGTGAAAGGCAGATGGCCCGGATTTTCAAGATAAGGACGAAGAAGGTGGGCCAGCCCCCGGGCACCCTCGTCCACGTGGGCGAAGCGAGGACCGAGCCCGTCAGGATCACAGTCCTAGACTACGACCTGGATCAGCTACAGGAATTTTGTGTGACCTCCATCGATCAGTGCCTCGACTTCAAGAAGAAACCATCAGTCACCTGGATTAACGTCGTGGGAGTCCACCGGCCCAAGGTGATAGAGAAGATCGGGGATTGCTTCGATATACACCCCCTGATCCTAGAGGACATACTCAACACCGAGCAGCGGCCAAAGATAGAGGACTTCGACGATTACATCTTCATCGTCCTGAAGATGCTCTCCAGCGACGATACAGATGATGGAATGGAGGAGATCAGATCGGAGCAGGTGAGCCTGATAGTCGGTCAAGGTTTCGTCATTTCCTTCCAGGAGACTGGAGGAGACGTCTTCGATCCGGTGAGAGATCGGATCAGGAAGTCCAAGGGGAAGATCAGGAAGACAGGGGCGGACTACCTCGCCTACGCCCTTATAGACGCGATCGTTGACAACTACTTCTTGATCCTGGAGGACGTGGGCGAGGATCTCGAAGTCCTAGAAGAAGAGCTAGTGACCAATCCCAGCTCCGATACCTCGCATCAGATTCACGAAATGAAGCGGGACATGATATTCCTTCGAAAGTCGGTCTGGCCCCTACGCGAGGTGATAAGCCGCCTTTCCAGGGGCGAGTCAGAGATCTTCGAGGAGTCGACGGAGATCTACCTCCGGGACGTCTACGACCACACCGTCCAGGTGATCGACGCCATCGAGACCTTTAGGGACATCCTTTCGGGGATGCTGGACATCTACCTCTCATCCATCAGCAACAGGATGAACGAGGTGATGAAGGTCTTGACGATCATCGCCACCATCTTCATACCCCTGACCCTCGTCGCCGGGATCTACGGGATGAACTTCGATTACATGCCCGAGCTTCGCTGGCGTTGGGGCTATCCCGCAGTCCTTCTCTTCATGCTCTTCACCGGATTTCTCATGGTTCTCTACTTCAGGAGGAGGGAGTGGCTGTGAAGTTCTCAATTGAAAGGTGGACGTCCAAAAATTCTCGGTCGGTGAAAAGATGGTGCTCCGCTTAATCGAGATGGTTCTCCCTGAGGAGGATAGAGAAGATCTGGAGAGGTTGCTGACCAAAAACGACCTCCCCGTCCTCGGAATCTGGATAGAGCCGATGCTGGGAATCTGGGTGCGGCCCGTGGCGGGCGTCTGGAAGAAGAGCTTCGTAGAAAAGCAGATCCTGGTGAAGCTGCTCGTCTCCACTGCGGAGTCGGAAGTCGTCATCGACCTTCTTGAGAAAAGGTTCCGCAGGGCTGAAGGATGCAGGTTGGTCGTCCTACCCGTGGCGGCGTCTTTGCCCAGGCCCAGGCTGGTCGAGGAGGAGCCCGAGGCTAAAACCCCACTCGAAGAAAAGCCCAAGAAGAAAAGCAGGCGGATAGGAAGGGAGGAGCTTTACGCAGAACTCGCCTACACCACGGGCTTATCTAGGATCTACGTCTTCATGGTGATCTTGTCCTCGATCGTGGCTACTATCGGCGTTTTGAGGGGCAACGTCGCCGTCATAATCGGGGCGATGGTGATCGCGCCCCTCCTGGGACCGAACGTCTCCTTCTCCCTCGCCACGATCCTCGGGGACGGGTGCCTTGCCAGAAAGGCTCTCAAGGCGAACCTGATAGGGATAGTGACCACCATCGCCATCTCATACATACTGGGTTCGTTCCTCTTCGTGGACCCCACGACGCCCGAGATAGCTTCCAGGACCGTGGTGGGCCTGGGAGAAGTCGCCCTCGCCCTCGCCTCGGGAAGCGCGGGGGCTCTAGCTTTCACCACGGGCGTATCCGCAACCCTCATCGGTGTGATGGTGGCCGTCGCCCTCCTCCCGCCACTGGTCACCTTCGGACTACTGATGGGGTCGGGTCACGAGAGCCTCGCCTGGGGAGCGATGCTCCTCTTCGTTGCCAACTTCATCTCCGTCAACCTCTCGGGGGTTGCAACCTTCCTCGCCCAGGGGATCAGGCCCCTCGGCTGGCTGGAGGCGAGAAGGGCAAAGATGGCATCTATTGTGGCGATCGCTCTGTGGTTGCTGATGCTGGCCATTCTCGTAGTCATAATTCTCAGGTCGCAGCCCATCTCGATTTGAAGAACGACTGGAGAAGGGAAAGGGACCGCAATTCTAATACGGGAGGGACACTCTTTGAGCATTTCCCGAGGGGGAGATCTGCATGACTGAGATGACGACTCGCGTTTCCTCGACTGCGGGGCCCGATTCCGACAACAAACGCCATGTCTCAGAGGTGAGACGGGTGACACTGGTCGGCCTGGTCATAAACCTGGCTCTCTCCGCCCTGAAGTTTGCGGCGGGAATTCTTGGAAACAGCCAGGCCGTGGTGGCGGACGCGGTCCACAGCCTCTCAGACACTGTATCCGACGTCGCGATTCTGGTGGGGGTCAAGTTTTGGTCAAAACCTCCGGACGAGTGCCATCCCCACGGCCACCGGAGGATCGAATTTTTGGTGACGATCTTCATCGGACTCCTCCTGGCTGCCGTCGCCCTGGGCCTCAGCTACAACGCCATTGCGACCCTCCACCAGGCCCAAGCAAGGCCTCCCAAAACCATCGCCTTCTTAGCTGCGGTATTGTCCATCTTCATCAAGGAGATCCTATACCGCTGGACGATCTCCAAGGGAAGAGAGATCAAGTCCACTGCCCTCATCGCCAACGCCTGGCACCATCGATCTGACGGCCTCAGCTCCATCCCAGCGGCGGTAGCCGTCGCCGGAGCCGCCCTCGTTCCCGGTCTCACTTTCCTCGACCACCTGGGGGCGATAGTCGTCTCGATGTTCATACTTCAGGCAGCCTGGAAGATCGTCCGGCCCTCGCTGGAGCAGCTCGTCGACCGGGGTGCTCCAGAGGAGATCCGTTGCGGGATTGAGCAGCTGGCTTTCGCCACTCCCGGCGTCCAGGAGGTTCACGCCATCCGGACCCGCCACATCGGATCGGGGCTTGAGGTCGACCTCCACATCTTGGTCGATCCCGCCCTCTCTGTCGAGGAGGGACACCAGATCTCCGAAGAGGTGAAGCGCAGGCTGATCGAGTACGTTTCGGACGTGGTGGACGTGGTGGTGCACCTTGAGCCTTACGAAGAAGACGGAAAATTGGAACCGAACTGAGGTTTGATAACCTCTTTCAACAAGTCAACAAAGCCGGCTCGATCCACACCGCCTGGGTGGTTTCGACTGCGTGGTCCCCGTCCGGAGTCGGCGCGGGGGGGTGCCAGGATCGTCGTTGTGAAACAGAGCTTAACGGAACGAAAACGCTTTGAACACAAAAATAAAAACCAAACCCGATTTTCAGATTATATAGAACGATCAAATCATATATTGCCAAAAACTGAACGTTTTTAGACGGATAGTACGATCTTCGAACGGTTATCGTTCGATCCGTTCGGCTCTAATTTTAACTATCGTTCGGGCTTAGGGTAAGTTTGGTGAGGACAGCGCTGCCGAAGCTGCAGCAAAACCGTCCTCGAAGTGAGGTATAGGAAATGAGACACGCGAAATCGTTGATAACTCTGGCGGTGGCCTGCCTTCTGGCGGTGCCCGCCTTCTCCATGCCCTGGACCAACGGCACTGGGTATGGCGGCAGGTTCGATCAGATGAACCTGATCGAAGAAGAGATGGAGAACATGACCCTGGCTGAGCTGAGGGAGCTGAGACAGGAGAATAACACGGACCGGTGTCCCATGAACAACGGTCAGATGGGCCAGTGCTCCATGAACAAAGGTCAGATGGACCAATGCCCCATGAACAAAGGTCAGATGGGTGGGGGCTATGGAGGAGCTTTTCTTCTGATGACGGACCTGACCGAAGAAGAGATGAAGAGCATGACCCTCGCCGAGCTGAAGGAGCTTAGAGAGGAGAAGATTGACGAGCTCAGCAATATGACCGCGGAAGAAATCGAAGAGCTCAAAGAGCAGAAGAGGGCCGAGATGGAGAACATGACCCTCGCCGAGCTGAAGGAACAGAGACAGGAAAAATCTGACCGTCCCTTCCTCGGTGGCCGAGCATGCCTGCTCATAACCGACCTGACTACTGAAGACCTGGAGAACATGACCCTCGCCGAAATCGAGGCTCTGAAACAGGAGAAGATGGATGAGCTCAACAACATGACCCTTGGGGAGATCGAGGAGCTGAACGAGCAGAAGAAGGCCGAGATGGAGAACATGACCCTCACCGAGCTTAAGGGCCAGATGGAAGTCTGCAGAACCCTCGGTCTTGGTGGTCTCAACAAAGACCACATGATGGGCCCTCAGGGTTGCCAGGGTGGCCAGTTCGGAATGGCTGGAGCTGCCAATTACAACTCGAGGGATGCGCTAGGCTGCCAGCAAAACCAGTGCGGAATGGCTGGAACTGGATTTAAAAATCAGATGAACGGACCCGGTTCCGATGGACAGGGCTTCTGGCGGTAAGCTAGAGGAGACGCGACAAGCCGAATATACCCTTATCGGACTCGGGTTTTGGAGGGTTGTGGGCCACCGGGCCCGTGGCCCCTGACCCGACTCGACGGGCACCATAGAATCCAACCCTGGTGTCTCGAAAGGTCGTGGGCCAAGAGGCCCACGGCTACCGAGACCTGAGGTGACTCTAGATGATAAAAAACATGACAATTCCTGAATCCCTGATGGGCTCATCCGCCACGCCGATAAAGACCGTCTGCGTCATTAGCGGCTTTGCCCTGGGACCGGCAGGGTCATTTTTCAAGTCGGCCCGTCCTCTCAGGATAGAGATCGAAGGGCTGAGGCTTCTGAGCCCGGCCCAGATCAAAGACCTCCTGCACAACAGAAAGAGCCTCGAGGAGATCAAGATGCTGATCGAAGAGGAGTCGAACCCCTCCTTCATATACCGGGGCAAGATGAGGCTTGATACGGAGAGCTACAGGCTAGTAGACGTTGACTTCAGATCCTGGGATTCCGATACCGTCCTCAAGGCCGATCTCGCCGAGATCCGGGGTGGACGTGAAAGCATCTGGTCATCTGAAACCGCGGGCGACGTCGTCGGGCGCATAGAGACAAAAGAGGGCGTCGGGGATGCCAGAGGGATCCTGATGATAAATCAGGGGACTCTCAGCGGCAGGTACACGGTCCACCTGGACGCTTCCTTTGAGGACTGATCTTCGTGAGAATTATGAGGACCTCTGTCGTCTTAGCGATGATAATATCCTTCATGACGACGGCCCTCTCATCCCCCTTTGAAGACGGCCCAGCCCAGGGCCAGCCCTTTTCAGAGGCGAATATGGTAAATGTTCCCGGACCCTTCCCGCCAGATCAAATCGGGGCCGTGGAACCTCACCCCGAATATTGGGCTGCGGGAGACGGGCGTCCCCCGGGCGGCCCGTTCCGAGCGGAAGGGGTCGCTCTGAAAAGGGGCGAGACCTATTTCCTCCAGATATGGCTGATAGATACCAAACAGATTCCTCCCACTCTTGCCAGAGATTTGCTGAAAGATAACAGGAGCCTCGATGAAATCAGGGAAGAGATCTCAAAGTCTGAAGGGACCACAACCACCCGAGGAGGCATGATCCTGGGCGAGAACCGATACATCCTGGCCAACATCAACCAGACCTTCGAAGAGAACTGTTCCGTCCTGGAAGCCGACTTGCTGGAATTCCACTACATGATGAGGGGCACTGAGGATCGAACGATGGGTCACATCACCATCAAAACCAGCGAGCAAAGCGGCGTCCAGGTGGGCGAGGGCAACCTGACATTGAACGACGATGAGCAGAACACGAGCTACAAGCTGACCTTTGTGACCACACTGCCCGAGACGGATCGTAACGGCCAGCCCGCCGGAATTCCAGGAGGGAAACCGTGTCCCTGGTAGAGATCACCAACCTTGAGAAGAGTTACAGGGTGGGCGAAATGGACGTTCCGGTCCTCAAGGGAATCAACCTCGACATAGACGAGGGCGAGTTTGTGGCGCTTATGGGCCCCTCTGGCTGCGGAAAGAGCACCCTCATGAACATCCTCGGTTGTCTCGACCGGCCCACAAAAGGCAGAGTGCTCCTGAAGGGTCAGGACCTGAGTCATCTCTCCGACCGGGATCTAGCCAGGATAAGAAGAGACGAGATCGGGTTTGTATTTCAGAGCTTCAACCTCATCGGCAGGATGTCGAATTTGAATAACATCGAGCTGCCGATGACCCTCCTGGAGACGGCAAGAGACATCAGGAGAGATCGAGCGAAAGAGCTTCTCGAGTCTGTAGGGCTCGGACACCGGCTCGACTACAGCCCTTACAACCTCTCCGGAGGAGAGCGACAAAGGGTGGCGATTGCAAGAGCTCTCGCCAACGATCCATCGATCATCTTAGCCGACGAGCCCACAGGAAACCTCGATCAGAAGAGCACAGAAGAGATCATCGATATCATGAATGAACTGAACAGAGAAGGTCGCACCATAATCATGGTGACCCACGATGACGAGACGACAGAACACTGCAGCCGCGTGGTGTGGATGAGAGACGGTCGAGTGCAGGAGGATGCATCTTGAAGTCGAAGTCAGGTCCGATATTAATTCTTTCTTTCGTCCTGATGGTTCTGATGCTGATCCAGGCCTTCTCCCTGTGCCCGTCGGCTTCCGCCTACCCCTACGGCTACATGTACCGCTGCCCTGAGCCGACGATCATAATCGAGTCCTCAGTCTCGCCAGAGGTTCTGATGCCCGGCGACACCGGGATCGTATCGATTGTGATCGAGAACTCCGCTGATCAGTACGTCGTCTCCTACCAGAGGGAGGACTTCTCCTTCACAGTGCCAATATACCGGGTCGAACTCACCGGATCTGAAGGCCTGGAGGTTTCGACCAATCCTTATGAGAACGTCGGGACGATCGGGCCCGGCGACCAGATCACGACCTACTTCAACATCAAGTCCGACGAGAACACGACCGAAGGAACCCACTTCCTGGACGTCTTGCTCGTCAGCGGATACGCTGAGGCTCCCGAAGAGACCAACCGGAAGATACCGGTGAAGGTGGATTCCTCTGATGTTTTGCTGATCCAGGCTGAAGTTCCGACCGCCGCCAGCGTGAGCCTGGACGTTGCAAACCCGAGGCAGAACACCCTGAACGCTGTGACGATAGTTCCCGAGGCAAAAGGAGTGGAGTTCTCGCCCGAGGAGTACTATATCGGCACCATGGAGCCTGACGAGATATTCACCATCGATTTCGATCTTTTGGCTCTGGCGCCAAGCGATGCCATCGATCTGGACTTCATGGCCAAGTTCAAGAACGGCGACACCTGGCACGAGTCCGAGGTCTACACCACGACCTTGAGGGATGGAGGGCAAGCCCCGAACGGCGCAGGGGGACCTGCCGGACAGGGAAACTCCGGTGTCGGGACGACGACCGCTGCGACCGCGATCCTCCTACCGACGGTGATCGGCGGCGCTTACTTCTGGCGCAGGAGGACGAAAAAACCTTGACGCCGATCCTCGACGGTGAAATTGAAGCCTTGGAGTGAGTTTCCTTGAGACCGGACGACATGCTGGAGTACGTCCTATCGAGCTTCAAGGCCGACTGGAGGAGGGCTTTAATGTCGGGCCTCGGGATCATCATCGGTGTTGTCTCGATAGTCGCTCTACTATCGGTGGGCCAGGGCCTCTATGGT
>DUKF01000025.1:10713-16019 GCA_013329455.1 Methanotrichaceae archaeon
CTCGTCAGCGTGAGGCCCGGATCGGGGATGGGCATGGGTCCGGGCGAACGGCCCGCATCCACCCCGGAAGAGCCTGCCGAATTCGACGAGAAGGACGTGAAGATCATCGATAACGTCGTGGGGGTCGAGGCCGTGTATCCCCTCAAAACGTCGAGGGCTCTCCTCTCTTTCCGGGGAGATAACGCCTCTGTGAGCGTGATCGGGATCTCGCCCGACGATCACGACGACCTGAAAGACGTGATGGCACGGGGCAGGTTTTTGGCCGGCTCCGACTACAAGGCGGCCGTGGTCAGCCACGACGTAGCTGAGAACTTCTTCAGGATGGACATCTCCCCTGGAAACAAGATCAGGCTCTACCAGAACGAAGAAGACCGTTACATGGACTTCAAGGTGGTCGGGGTTCTGGAAGAGGACGAGGACCCGTCTTACGCCTCCGATACCTGCATTTACATAACACACAAAGCGATGGAGGAGTTCCTCGACGTCGATGAGTACCACTACGACAGCATAGCGGTGAGGGTCGAGGACGCGTCTCGGGCGGAAATTTTGGTCGAAGAGATCGAAAAGGAGCTGGCCAGGATTCACAGGGATGAGGCTTACAACGTGGAGGCTATGACGACGATGTTCGAGTCGGTGCTGGATGTGCTGAACATGATCAAGTACGCTCTAGCAGGCATCGGCTCCATATCTTTGATCGTGGGGGCGATCGGCATATACAACGTCATGACGCTGACGGTGAAGGAGAGGACCCACGAGATCGGCGTGATGAAGGCCATCGGGGCCACAACCTGGGACATCAGGACCCTCTTCCTGCTGGACGCGGGAATGCTCGGCCTTGCCAGCAGCATTGTGGGCGTGCTGTTGGGAACGATCCTCTCGGACTTCGTGGGCTCTGTGGCAGGGATACCCCAAGAGATTACGCTCCAGTCTGTGGCCTTCGGCCTTCTCTTCGGCGTGTTAATCACCACCGTCGCCGGGATCTATCCCGCGAACAAGGCCGCCATTCTCGACCCCATCGAGGCTCTCCGGGCGGAGTGACGCAAGAGTATGCCCATCCTTGCGGATAAGGCAGGAACCTGGTGTGAAGGTGGATCTGAAATGAGCGGGGACCTGAATGAGTACCGGGCCGGAGAGATCCGCCCCCCAAGACCAGGTTCTGCGGCCTTTGACCACACTTTCCAGACCAGCCCCGAAAGCTCTCTGGCGAGATACACCCTTTCGGTTTTCCTCCTCTCCCTCGCCAAAGAGCCGGGACCGCGGGCCCGGATCTGCCCGCTTGTATCTTGTATACAGAATTGTATATAAATTGCCACGCTGCCGGATTTTCGGCAGGTTCGGCCCTAGAAACGAGGTATGGATAGAATGATGGAGATGAAATTTGGAAGCCTGATTCTGACTTGTCTGATATGCACAGCTCTGATGGCGGCAGTTTCGGCCGAGGAGATCTCCCAGGACCCGGTCACGGTAAACCTGGACCTCGGAGATCTTGAGGACTATATGATAGACGAGGGTGACTCCATAAAGATCTCCCACTGCGAGCGTCCGAAGTTCGATTACACGATATACCCCGTGACGATAGAGAGTGGTGAAAGCTGGATCGAGCTGGAGGTACACGAGCTGGACGAGCCGACGGAGATGACGTCGTGGATCCTGGAGCACTGCCTGATAACTGCGGGCCTTGCCACTCTGACAGAGGAGTACGAAGGCGCGGGAGAGAGCTTCACCATAGACGGGCACGATGCCATCATGGTGACGACGAGCGATGGCGACCAGCCGGTCTACAGCGCCGTCTACAGCCCCGATGAGGAGGGCAGCTGGGGAAGGTTGCTCTTCCTTATAAGCTCAGACCTTCCGTGGGATGTCACCGAGAAGATCTTCGGGTCGATAGAGGTGGACGAATAAACCAAACCCAGATCGACCAATTTTTTCTTGGTCGATGTCAAAACAAGTCGAAGGAAACAATAATTCCATGAAGACCAACCGCTTGTTGCTCAGAATCAACAGGATCAGCTCTTGGATGCTCTTGGTCCTGATGATCGCATACATCGTGACCGGATACGCCTGGAGCGAACGCATAATAATGAGCCCTCGCGAGGCGATATACTGGCATACAAACCTGGACCTGTATCTGGTTTTCTTCTTCCTGGTCCACGTCCTCATCAGCGCCAAGTTCACACTGAGAAGATACGGGGTGAAGTACGGCATTGTAAACCCGGCTCTCTTGGTCATCGGCCTGGTTGCCTTCGTCTCGGTTTTGCAGATCTCGTAAACCCCTTCATCCCGAAGGCTGGGGCCAGCATCGGCATGGGCCTCCAGCAGCCGGACTTTCGAAATCATGATGGGAAGAATTTGATGGAGTGTAAATGTATTTGATCGAAAATGAACTTGTATCGCAGGGGGTCTGAAAACCGATTCGATCGCGATTATTTCCAGACCTGCCCCGAAAGCTCTCCGGTGAGGTATCCTCCCTTTTCGGTTAATCCCTTCACATCTATCGCCGGGGGGCCGGGAACGCGGGATTGGAGCAGCCCGTGAATTGGATTGTATATAGACGATTATATAGATCGGACCCCGCAGGTTTCGGCGGGATCCGTACTCGAAAGGTGGTAAAGGAACATGATATGCAAGTCGTTGATGATTCTGGCGATGGTCTGTCTTTTGGCAGCTGCCGCCTCGATCTCGGTGGGAATGGCATCTGAAGAGGGCATGATAGACGAGAGCTCCCTCAATGCAATTGATGAAGAGTCGATGACAGATGACGTAGATGAGATGAACAACACATCCTCCTCGAACTCGACCAACCAATCATCCGCCGCAGGAAACACGTTGGATCTGAACACCCTCAATCCGGTTGTTGAAGAGTCGATGACAGGTGACGTAGACAAGATGAGAAACGCATCCACCTCGAACTCGACCAACGAATCATCCACCGCAGAAAACACGTTGGATCCGAACACACTCAATGCGGTTGATGAAGAGTCGATGACAGATGACGTAGACGAGATGAAGAACGCATCCACCTCGAACTCGACCAACGGATTATCCAATGAATCATCCGCCGAAAATGTGAACGTGACCGACCTGAGCACCCTTGACAATGGGTCCAAAACAGCTGAAAACGTCAATGTGACGGTGATAAGCTACATGCCGCCCTCGAACAAAACTGATGGTGTGGAAGTGACTGACGTCGAAGTGACCGACGTGAGAATCCTGAGCGACGTTCTGGGCGCATCTGCCGCAGAAAACACGTTGGATCTGAGTACCCTTGGTGAGGGATCTATGATCTCAAACAGAACCGATGGGTCCGAGGTGACTGACGTGAGGACCCTGGCCAACGTTCTGGGCGCACCAGCCGCAGAAAACGCGACGGATCTGAGCACCCTCGGGGAGGGATCGACAACGTCCGATGCCGATAATGCGACAGAAATAAGCCGCACATCGCCCTCGAACGCCACGACCGACGGGTCGGAAACCACCGACGTGAAGGTCCTGAGCGAGGTTCTGGGCATTGAGTGAATGCGATCAGTGGAAACGGTATTTGGCCTGATGAGCTGATGAGGGGGGCAGGATCCGACTCCCCACATCAATTTAAACTGATAGAACCACAGCTTTTACATGAGGGTTATTCTTTTTCCAAAGGTCCTGATAGGAAGGGGGACCGTCAGCTCAGCCACACATAATTCCCGAAAGTTATAATTCTCTTAAGCACTTTAGGCGGTCTCATGGCGAGAGGAGATATTCTACTTCTTGAAGTTGCCGACTTCAGAGATCCTCAAAATTGGCGCTGGGTGCTGAAAGACGACTCTGGCAACTTCCTCCAGGACCATGAGGTCAGCCTCGACCTCAGAGATCCCAGCTACATAGCCCTCCTCGACCTTCAGAGATATCTGGACAGTCACTCCTCTCCTGACAACCGAATTGCCGACCAGAAGCGGCTTCTGGACGAATTGAGCAAGTGGATCGGCTCCAACGTCTTCGGCAAGGTGGCGAACACTCTCGCCAAGTATCGAACGCCCGTCACCGTCCGTGTCCTTGTCCCGCCTGAGGCAAGAGGCATCGCCCATCTCCCCCTGGAGCTCGCCGAAGTTGGAGATAGGCCCATGGCCCTGCGAGACCTCAGTCTAGTCTTCGAGATCGCGGGCTCAGAGCCGATGGAGCTTGATGAGATGGGTGAGAGGCTACGGATGCTGGCGGTATTCAGCCTTCCCACCGACGTCTCGGCCCTGGCCCTTCGTCGGGAACGCTACCAGCTGATGAGGCTGATCAACGGCATCGCTCAGACCCACAACCTGGCGGTGGAGCTGAGGGTCTTGCAGTACGGCGTGACCCGCAAGAACCTTCGAGATGCTCTGGAGGAGGGGGAGGGCTGGGACATGGTCCACATCTCCGGTCACGGAAAACAAGGCGCGGTCGTTCTGGAGAACCCGGACGGGACGATGGACGAGGTCAGCTCTGAGGATCTGGCAGACCTGCTAAGCTTGGCCAGAGGGAGGCTGAAGTTTGTGACACTCTCGTCATGCCTCTCAGCGGCCGCCACCCTGGAGGAGACGCTGAACTGGCTGAAGATACCGGTTTCAAAGGAAGTTAAAGAAGCGACATCCTGCGATGAACCCGACGGCGGACCCATGCCAGCCATGGCCCAAAAATTGGTGGAGAGCCTGGACTGCGCGGCGCTGGCCATGCGCTATCCGGTCGGCGACGATTTCGCCATCAAGCTCGCATCTGAGCTTTACGAGCGGCTTCTCGGCAAGGGGCAGGCCCTACCAAGAGCTCTCCAGCTCTCGCTGAAGGAGGCGCTGAAGCGGGGCTACGATGCAGCGTCGCCGCCTCTGAGCCAGGCAACGCCTGCTCTCTTCGGCAGAGAGGCCGCCGACCTTCTGATAAAACCGCCCTCAGCTCCCGAATCAGAGTTCCGGCTACCTGAGCCGGGGCTCGCATACTTTCCAGATGAGCCAGAGAGGTTTGTGGGCCGGAGCGGCCCCATGATCAAAGCGAGCTCGGCTCTGGCTATCGAGAGCGATAAGAGAGGCGTCCTCTTCCACGGCATGGCAGGGGCGGGAAAGACCACCTGCGCCCTGGAGCTATCATATCACCACAGCAGAAGCCACAGGTTCCAGGGTTTTGTCTGGTACAAGGCCCCCGATGAGGGCAAGGAGATCGGCGGGGCGCTGGTGGAACTGGCGATGGAGATGGAGCGGCAGCTTCCCGGCTTCAAGATGGTGCACGCGGTCGGAGATGCCGAATCCTTCCGAAACTTCCTGCCGATTCTGAAAGGTATTCTTGAAAGTCAAACAGCGCACCCCGCT
>DUKF01000240.1 GCA_013329455.1 Methanotrichaceae archaeon
AGCCTGAAGGCGTATATGGCGGTAAGAAGTGCCGCAACGATTGCGAATACGTAAGGAAGCCAACCCATTCCGAGAGCACCGTGCTCGTAAGCTGCGATGATGACCTCGTCCTTGCTGAAGAATCCCGTGGTCAGGGGGAACCCGGCCAGTGTGAGGGATCCTGCGAGCATCGTAAGGCCGGTCCACTTCATCGACTTCAGAACGCCACCCATCTCCCTCATATCGTTGGTACCGACGGCGTGAATCACGCTTCCGGCACAGAGGAAGAGGAGGGCTTTGAAGAAGGAGTGGCCGATCAGATGGAACATCGAAACGCCGACGGCAGATGCGCCGACGGCGGCTCCGACACCGAGGCCAGCCATCATGTATCCAAGCTGGCTGACTGTCGAATAAGCCAGGACCCTCTTGATGTCGAACATTACAATGCCCATCGTCGCTGCGAATAGTGCTGTGAAACCGCCAACGTACGCGACCACCATCAAAGCGTTGGGTGCCGCATAGAAGAGCGGGAACATCCTCGCAACCAGGTAGACGCCCGCGGTAACCATGGTGGCAGCGTGTATCATCGCCGATACCGTGGTGGGACCTTCCATGGCGTCAGGAAGCCAGACGTGCAGCGGGAACTGACCAGACTTGCCGACAGCTCCACCGAACAAGAGTATTGCAATCCAGGTGAGCTGGTCGGGTGGGATCAGCGTCAGGCTGTCGTAGATCGTCTGGAACTGGAGCAGATATGCCCCTTCTGGCAGGACCAGGTTCAGCTTCGCCATGTTGGTGTAGAGCAGAATTATTCCTGCGAGGAACATGACGTCTCCGACCCTGGTCACCAGGAAGGCCTTCTTGGCGGCGGAGGCCGCAGAGGGCTTTCTGTACCAGAACCCGATGAGCAGGTAAGAACAAAGACCTACAAGCTCCCAGAATATGAATAGCTGAAGCAGGTTGTCCGAGAAGACGAGGCCCAGCATCGCTGCGGTGAAGAGGCCTGCCTCGGCAAAGTACCTGGCCATTCCGGGGTCGCCTTCCATGTACCCAAGAGCATAGGTATGGATCATGGTACAGACGAAGGTGACCATCAGGAGCATCACTATAGCCAGTGGATCTATCAGTATCCCAGCGTTGAAGCTTGCGAACCAATGCATTGATTGGTGCACAATCTCATTGTTGGGGTAGATCTCCCTGAATATCCCGAAGGATAGTATGAATCCTGCGAAGGTCGCCAGAACTGTAAAGAACCCGCCGCCCTTTGGCAGATGCCAACCCAGGAAGATCGTGAGCACGAAGGCCAGTATCGGCAAGCCTACGATCAAATAGGCGTAATCTTGATACATCCCTTTACCACCTCAGTGCGTTGATGTTATCCAGTTCTATGGTCCCATACAGCCTGTACAGCACGATCAGTATGGCGAATCCAACGCCTGCCTCAGCAGCGGCCAGGGCGATGGAGAACAGGGCGAAGACCTGGCCGTTTACGTTGGGCAGGTATGCCGAGAAAGCCACCAGATTGATGTTTGCGCTGTTCAGCAGGATCTCCACGCACATCATAAGCTTGATACCGTTCCGCTGCGTCAAAAGGCCGTAAAGGCCGATGGTGAACATCGTGGACGCCAGCAGCACGTAAAGCACTAGTGGGATCATCTGTTTTCCTCCCTCCACGCCGTCATCTGGGCAACTCCTTTCTTGCGACGTATATCGCTCCGATCAGGGCTGCCAGAAGCACCAAGGAGAGCACCTCGAATGGGAAGAGATAGATTGTGAAGATTTCAACACCGATCTCCCCTATTCCGCTCTCAGGGGTCCTGGCCCCCTCTCTCGGCTCGAAACTGTACGAACCATTCTCCTCGCCGCCCCATGGTGTCGCTGCGAGGAATACGATCAGCGTAGCCAGAAAGACCAGCATTAAAATCGCTGTTTTTACCTTAACCATGGGACTCCTCCTCCATCAACGTCCTCCTCGTGAGCATTACTGCGAAGAGTATCAGCACTCCAACCGCCCCGATGTACACCAGAACCTGGGCCACCCCGACAAAGGTGGCGTTCAGGAATACGTATAACACAGCCACTGCGACAAAGCTCCCTAGGAGATACAAAGCGCTGTGGACCATATTTCTGGAGTAGACGGTGAGGATTGAGAGGCCGAGGATTATCACTGCGAACAAGGAGAACGCTCCAAGCTCTATCAGGAACCTTATGTCGTAAAACTGAGTCAGATCTATCATCCGGTCTCAACCTCCGATAGTTATTCTGCCTTCTTCTTGGCAGCCTTCTCGCCGGAACCCTTTTCTCCTTCTTCTGCGGCCTTCGCTTTGGCTGCCTTCGCCTTCTTGGCCTTTGCAGCCTCTGCGGCCTTCCTCTTCTTCTCCTCTGCGGCCTTCCTCGCCTCTTCGGCAAGCTCAGCCAGCTCCTGGTCGGTGTACTTGCCGACGGCGATCTTCTCGGGACTGTATACTAGATCGTCCCTTTCCCATCCTGCAATCTCGAAGACCTTCGACATCGTCAGACAGTCCGCCGGGCAGTCGTCGACACAGAGGCCGCAGAACATACACCTACCATAATCGATCTGAGGATACTTCTGCTTCTTATTTTTGAGCGGGTTTCCGCGCTTGTAGGGTACCAGTTCGATGCAGTCATTGGGGCAGATCCTGGCACAGGCACCACAACCGATGCACTTCCTGATATCCAGAACATGAACGCCCCTCTCCACATCGGGAAGATCCATTGTCTTCTCTGGATAGAGACGAGTGACCTCTACGCCACTCACCGAGCGCTTGAGGGTCATTTTGAGGTTCTTAAGCACCATTGATCATCACCTCATGCAAAGTACAGGCCTACAGCTACGGCCCACGCCAAATTGACCATCGATAGCGGCAGCATTACCTTCCATCCAAGATCGGTGACCTGATCGATTCTGAACCTGAGCAAGGATACTCTGATCCATATCAATGCCACAAGCACTATCAGCAGCTTCATGAAGAACCAGATCATCGGCGATATAAAGGATATCACCGGAATGACCGGACCGTTCCAGCCACCCAGATAGAGAAGAACTAGCAAGATAGCGCCCAGAAGCATGCTGTTGTACTCCTGGAAGTAGAGCAGACCGAATCTGATTCCGCTGTACTCTGTGTTATAACCGGCTATGATCTCCTCCTCGGCCTCGGTCTGATCGAAGGGCATCCTCCCTAGATCAGTGATGAGGGCGATGGTGAATATAATGAAACCGAGCGGCTGGGCGACAGCGAACCAGATGCTCTGGGCCTGGACGATCTCTACCAGATTCAGGCTGTGAGCCATTATGGCGACGCTGATCACGCAGACACCCATCGGAACCTCATAGGAGATCATCCTGGCGACGCCTCTGAAGGCTCCGAGCATCGAGTACTTGTTGTTCGAAGACCAGCCTGCCATGAATGCGGATATCGCCATCAGGCTGAGGACAGCTTCCACATAGAGGGCGCTGATGTCCATATTGGCCACCACCAACGGAATCTCTTTTCCGTCTATGATCACGGCTCCGAAGGGAATCGCTCCTGCCACCAACATGGTGGTCGCACTCGCAACGATCGGGGCCCAGACGTAGACCGGCTTGTCCGCGCCTCTTGGGATGATGTCCTCCTTGGTGAATAGCTTGATAGCGTCAGCGCCGAGCTGGAGAATTCCCCATCGGCCACCGACTCTGTTGGGACCATACCTGGCCTGAAGGTCGCCCATCACTTTCCTCTCGAGCCAGACGACGGCCATCGCGCCCACATTGATGACCGAGGCGAGGATGGCTGCGCCGACCAGCCCGATTATAAATGCGTATAACTTGGGCTCCTGGGCTGCAAATTCAGTGATCGCAGATAATACCAAATTCATTCCCTCCTACCTGTCCACCTCGCTGGTGCAAGCGTCCATGCTGCCCGCGATGGCGACGACGTCGGCTATGTAGGTACCCTCAAGCAACGGGGGAAGGGCCTGGAAGTAAGCGTAGACCGGTCCTCTCGCCTTCACCTTGACCGGCTTATCGGACCCGTCGCTCACCACGAAGAAGCCCATCTCTCCTCGGTGGTCTTCTACGCGGTAGTAGGCCTCGCCCGGATCCGGCTTGATCCTCTTGGGCAGCTTCTCCTGTATGGGACCACTTGGGATCTGGTCTAGGCACTGCTCTATGATGTAGCAGCTCTCGACGATCTCGTCGAGCCTCACCTCGATCCTTGCCTTAGAGTCGCCCTCCTTCCTTGTGATCACGTCGAAGTCCATCTCCTTGTAGAGGAGGTACGGATCTTCCCGCCTCATGTCGTAAGGAGTATCTGACGCCCTAAGGGGCGGGCCTGAGACGCCCAGCCTTCTCGCCTCCGATGGTGACAAGACTCCGACCCCCTCCATCCTCTTATTGTAGATGCTGTCGGAAAGGAAGAGCTCCTTGTACTCCTCGGTCTTTTGCCTGACCTTCTTGAGGACGTCCAGAGTCATATCTTTGAACCCGTCAGGAAGGTCGTTTCGGACTCCGCCGAAACGGACGAAGCTGTGATTGATTCTCGCACCCGTCACGCTCTCTATGCAGGTGAGAACGTCCTCTCGGTCAATGATCATGTACAGGAACGGGCAGAACACAGCGCTCCCGATGAGGGTCAAAAACTCGCCGGTCCCGAGAAGGTGGCTCTGAATCCTGGACAGCTCCTCCAGGATCATCCGGATGTACTGGGCCCTTTCAGGAGCTTCAATTCCAAGAAGCCTCTCAACAGAACCACAGTAGGCCTCGTTGTTGGTGAGCGCAGCCATGTAACAGAGCCTGTCGGTTATGGGTATGCCCTGCACATAGGTTCTGTTCTCCATTATCTTCTCGATCCCTTTGTGGATGTAGCCGACGTCCAGGAAGGCCTTCTTCACCCTCTCACCATCCACCAGGAGGTCTAGGAGAAAAGGTCCGGGCACGACGGCGTGCTGGGGCCCCAGGTGGAGGATCATCTCAGACTCCCCTTTTATCTCCATCTCTTCCCTCTCCCGGAGGGAAGGGTACTTTGGCCTCTCGACTGGGACAGTCCCAGCCTCGATCTCGGCCTCGGTGGGAGGGATGTGGTACTCCATGTAGCCCTCTGAGTTGATCCTCTCTATGGCCCTCTCAGCGGTGGTGTAGTCGGGGTAGCCCTTGTAGTCCTTCCTCCAGGGCCAGACTCCTACCAGCTCGTCTGAAAGCAGAAGGGGATATAGCTCAGGATGGTCTTCGAAGTTGATCCCCAGCATCTCCCAGATCTCGCGCTCGTACCAGTTGGCGTTCCAGAAAAGGCCTGTCAGGGACTTGACTGAGGGGTTGTCCCGGGGGGTCTTCACTTTCAGAAGCGCAACCACCTGATGTGCGCCGTGGCTTGCGAGCAGCTCTGTGACCTCAAAGAGGCCTTCATTGATCTTGTCCACGCCCGCAGCGCCAGAATAGTGGTCGAAGTTGTGATTGTCCCTCAAATACTTACAGACGTCCACGATCTTGTCTGGTTTGATCGTGGCCCAGAGTTGACGCTCGGGATCAACCTTTGCATCCTCGATCGCTCCCGGAAAGGCCGACTGCAGGGCGCTCAAGACATCATTTGCAGTTGTCAACGATGAACTCCTCCTCTAATAGCCTCTCTTGTCCTCACGCTGCTTGATCTTCTCCTGAAGCCCTCTGAAACCCTCGATGAACTTCTCAGGCCTGGGCGGACAGCCCGGGACGTAGACGTCTATTGGGAAGAACCTGCCGGTATTGTTTATGATGTTGTAAGAGTCGTAGAAGGGTCCGCCAGAGATTGCGCACTCGCCTATCGCCATGACCCACTTTGGCTCCGGTATTTGTTCCCACAGGTTCTTGATCGCCGGCAGATACTTTCTGGTTATGTACCCGCTGATGATCATGACGTCGACCTGCCTTGGAGTGGCACGGGGAAAGATCCCGAACCGGTCGCAGTCGTAGGGGGGACATCCGAAGACGAGCATCTCGACGCCGCAGCATCCCATTGGTTGCATCAGGAACCAAAGGGAGTTCTTCCTGCCCCAGTTGAGGACGTTCTTGATGGGGCCCATCTCGATGATCTCGTGAATCTTCTCCGTGGTGGTAAACCAGACATCCGTCAGGGGTTTGCCCCAGATCGTCCACTTCTCCAATTCCTCATCAACCACAACAGGCAGAGGTATGACATCGCTTATACCCAACGCAACGCCTCCTTCTTAATGGCATAGAGCAACCCGATCAATAGCACGACGATGAATATCAGCATGTCAATGACTGCTATGTTCACTCCTCCCAAGGTGGGTATCACATCGGAAGCGTAGACGTAGATCCACGGATAGAGAAAGAGAACCTCAACGTCGAAGATCACAAAGACGATGGCAAAGAGGTAATACTGGACGTTATACTGTATTATAGCGTCCCGCACCGGCCTCAGACCGCCTTCATAGGTTGAACCTTTCTGAAAAGTTGGTTTCAGAGGAGATATGATCTTCACGGCAGCCAACGCGCCAATAGGCACAATAGCACCTATTACCAAAAACATAATAAGTGGGATATAATAGTCCGCTGCCACCATTTCGCCGCTCATTTTTTACCTCCGTTAGCCGTAAGAGCTAAACACAAGTTACTGATATAAAAGGTTTATGAGAAAATCGACTAGCATCACGACCGCTAAGCGGTGATGTCGTCGGTCTTAAAACGCGTCAAACTGGGATAATTCGGGTGAGTTTCGGTGGATTATATAAGGCAGATCGAGATTGAGCCGGGAATGAGCACAGACCAGCTGGTAAGAATGATGGAAAACTGCGGCTTTGGCGCCAGGAGGTTGGCAGAGGCCGTAAATATCTACGGGGAGATGCTGGAGGGGGATTATACCAAGTTCTTCACCCTAGCTGGCGCGATGGTGCCCGCGGGCATGAGAAATATAATATCAAGCCTCATCAGAGACGGCAAAATAGACGTCCTTGTATCGACTGGGGCAAATCTGGTCCACGACATAATCGAGAGCTTCAGCCATCACATCCTCGGCGATTCTGAGGCTCCCGACGCCTGCCTCAGAGAAGAGGGCGTGAGCAGGATATATGACGTCTACGTCGGTGACGACGACTTCATCCGGTTTGAAGAGCTTCTCCAGGAGATCCTTCCGCAGAGGTCGGACCCGATGACGGGAACGGAATTTTTGAGGGTTCTGGGATCCGGGATCGACGACGAAAAGTCGATTCTTAGGTCCGCCTCCGACTGCGGAGTACCGATCTTCTGTCCGGCTCTCTCAGACTCGATGATAGGGCTACAGGCCTGGCTCTACAAACAGACGAGGAAGCTGAACGTCGACGCCTTCAGCGATGTCGGAGAACTGGTTGACATCTGCTACGGATCAGAACGGGCAGGGATAGTAATGATCGGCGGTGGTGTTCCCAAAAACTTCGCCCTTCAGTCTATGCTAGTCACGCCAAAGAGCTTCGAGCTTGCCATCCAGCTCACAACAGACCGGCCCGAGCCTGGGGGCTTATCGGGAGCTACCCTCTCGGAGGCAGTCTCCTGGGGCAAGATCGCACCTGAGGCGAGAAAGGTCACCGTCTATGGCGATGCCACCATCAACTTTCCTCTGATGGTGGCTTCAACCCTAACCCGGCTCCAGAGAAGGGTATGATCGGCGTTTTTATTCGGCATAGGATGTGGTAACATTCCGAGGACTGAAAAAATTCTGGACGTGGTCGTGGGGATCAGCGGAGCTTCAGGAGTCTGCTACGGCATCAGGCTACTGGAAGTTCTGGCCGAGATGGGGTCCACGACCCATCTTGTAATGACCGAGGCTGCAAGGAAGATAATCGATATCGAGACCGAGGAGAGCCCTCTCGATGTGGAGATGATGGCCGACCGGGTCTATTCGGCCCGGGACTTCACGGCTTCAATCGCCAGCGGGTCTAATATCTTCGATGCCATGGTAGTGGCCCCCTGCAGCATGAGAACCCTGGCGGGGATTGCGAACGGGGTTTCCGACACTCTCATCACCAGGGCGGCAGACGTCTGTTTAAAGGAGAGACGCAAGCTGATTTTGGTGACCCGAGAGTCACCCCTCAGCCTCATCCACCTGAAGAACATGGTCGCCGCCACCGAGGCTGGAGCGATCATACTTCCTCCGTGTCCCGGTTTTTACTCGAAGCCCGAGAGCATCGAGGAACAGGTGGATGTGGTGGTGGGAAGGGTCCTGGACCTGGTGGGTGTCAATCACGACCTTTACAAGAGGTGGAGGACTCCACTGAGCAGAAATGCTTATAACGACGAAAATCAGATTGAAAAGAGGTGACTCAGATGAAATGTCAAATCTGTGCTATCGATAAGGAGACGTTGCCCGTAAAAGCCAAGCAAGCTACGATACACGGTCTTGAGGACACAGTTTTTCATGTCTGTCAGGAATGTCTTGAGGCAACTCACGAATCTTACTTAGACAAGGAATTTCTACTGAAGAAGGGAGGAGACGGATAGGGGTCATGTCATCAAGCCCGAATGTATGCATCGGGTTATTGAGGGAGACTTTCCTATATCTGGAGACCAGCTCAGGCTTGGACTATATTTGTAATCGACGTTGATTATCAATGATGGTGGTCTCTGACAGGACGGTCTCGGATAAACTTAAATTTGGTATGGTTCGTAGTTCGTACACAATACTAACATGAGGCGAGATAATTTGACACCATTTATTGAGATCCGGGACTTGACGGTGCGGTTTGGCGAAGTTGAAGCACTGCGTAATGTCAATTTGGAGATCATGGAGGGTGCGTCTCTCGGCATCCTGGGGAGAAGCGGATCAGGCAAGAGCGTCCTGATGCACGTCCTTCGTGGCGTGGAGCCCTTCGAGAACATCAGCGGCAACGTGATCTACCACGTCGCAAGATGCACCGAATGCAACCATGTCGAGCCACCAAGCAGCGTAGGGAACGCGTGCAGATGCGGCGGGACTATGGAAGCCTTTGACGCCGATTTCGTCTCTCTGGAGATAAACGATCCAAAGAGGCGTGACATATCTCGCAGGATCGCCATCATGCTTCAGAGAACCTTCGCCCTCTATGGTGACGAAAGGGTGATCGTCAACGTCATGCGAGCCGTGGAGGAGGCGAGCGGCGGGTCCATAAGCGTCAACCGTGCCGCAGACCTGCTTGACGAGGTCAACATGTCCCACAGGATGATGCACGTGGCAAGAGAGCTTTCCGGCGGCGAGAAACAGAGGGTCGTTTTGGCCCGTCAGCTTGCCAAGTCCCCGATGATGCTTCTCGCAGACGAGCCCTCAGGTACGCTCGACCCGAAGACCGCGAACCTCGTTCACGAGAGCATCCGGCGGGCGGTCAATGACTTCAACATGACGATGGTCATCACCAGCCACTGGCCGGACGTTATGGTGGAGCTGACGGACAGCGCCGTCCTTCTCGACCACGGCGAGGTTGTATCACTGGGCAAACCCTCAGAGATCGCCGCCGAGTTCGCCTCCATGGCTGGCAAGATGGAGGAGCGGAAGAAGGCCGACGTGGGCGCTCCCATCATCAGGTGCAGAGATCTTTCAAAGCGCTACATCAGCATCGACCGCGGTGTCGTCAGGGCCGTGGATGGCGTCACCATTGAGGTCTACGAAGGCGAGATATTCGGCCTCGTGGGAACCAGCGGCGCCGGCAAGACCACCCTATCCAAGATCCTGAACGGGATCATCGCCCCGACGAACGGCGGTATCTGGTGCAGGGTGGGCGACGAGTGGGTGGACATGACCATACTCGGCGCAGACCAGAAGGGCAGGGCTACAAAATACATGGGAATGCTCCACCAGGAGTACACCCTCTACCCCTACCGCAGCGTAATCGACAACCTCACCGAGTCGATAGGGCTTGCGCTTCCCTTCGAGCTGGCCGAGAGAAAGGCAACCCACACCTTAACCACCGTTGGCTTCACGGAGGAGGATGCCGAGAAGGTCCTATCCAAGAACCCCAACGAGCTTAGCGAGGGCGAAAGGCACAGGGTTGCCATGGCCCAGGTCCTGATCAAGGAGCCGAGGATAGTGGTCTTGGACGAGCCTACGGGAACGATGGACCTCATAACCAAGATAGACGTCTCCAACTCCGTTTTGAACGCCAGAGAGGAGCTCGGCGAGACCTTCCTGATCGTCAGCCACGACATGGACTTCGTCCAGAACGTCTGCGATCGGGCGGCTTTGATGCGAAACGGCAAGATCGTCCACGTGGGAACGCCCGATGGAGTGCTCTCTCTGATGACCAAAGAAGAAGAAGAGGAGATGTTGGGGAGTTAACTTGAAAGTTTTTGTGGATGGGACAAAGATCTCCCTCAATGATGGGTCGACCCTGAAAGACGCCCTCGACGCGGGCGGCATCTCACCCCAGAAAGACGCCATCATCGGGATAGTCAAGGACCGGGACAAGGAGGCGAGGGAGACAAACTCGTACTGGCTCAACACCACTAAGGGCAAGCTGAGGATAGAGCTCCTTGATACGAGGATCCAAGATGCTTGGCACGAGGCTGTCGGCCAGATCGCCGGTCTCAAGGCCAGGTGGAGCGACGGTGCAGCCGTCGCCTTCGGGCC
>DUKF01000008.1 GCA_013329455.1 Methanotrichaceae archaeon
GGGGTATTCAATTCAAAATAAATGCTACTTTGAATACATGAAATGCAGGACGTGTGAAAGTGGCCAAATCATCAACGAAGCGCTTCAATTATCTTACGGCTATGGGACTAAGCCTGAATATTCGTTGTATTGGTCTCTGATTATTATGACGTTCTTTGGAGTCTTCTGGACGGTCACTGGAATAAGAAGATCGATATTCGAGATGGACTCGACAAAACGTAGACCTGATTTGAGGGAGGATATCGCCAAGATAGCAGACCCATTCATCTTTAGCGCAAAAATTTTTCTTTCAGGCACAAAGCTCTTCGTGGACCCACCAAAATATCGAAAGCCACCAGGATGGCATGGATCTCTTGTCAAAACCCTCTTCATCGGTGAGAGGACACTGGGGATGATTTTGTTTTTCCTCTTTATCTTTGCCGTATCGGCGAGCATGTTAATAAAAATAATTTAGTTTCCCTGCTCCCTTTTTTTCCCACCGGGCAAGAGGAAGAACCTTTTTGGATCATTGGTCGGAGCACGTCAGACCACCGATCGGCCTCTTCGCGTCAAAACGTTTTATAATCCCAAGCCCCCTGGCGAGGTTCATGCGCAGAAGCTCGAGGTCCGTTCCAGTGGGCGGGGGAAATGGTGAGGGCGAGGGCCGCCACCTTCGCCGCCTCTGTCCCTTGCTGATCGCCGTTTTGATCTCGTTATCGCTCTTTCTGATGGGATCGTCCATCGGCGCCACCCTGACCGTCGGCCCCGGTGATAGCATCCAGGCTGCTATCGACAATGCGAAAGTGGGGGATGCAGTGCTTGTAGAGGCCGGAGTTTATAGAGAAAACCTGGTCTTGGACAAGAGGTTCATCCTGAAGGGTACCGGAAGGCCCCTGATCGACGCTTTCGGCTCTGGGAGCACCGTAACGCTCCTGTCGGAGGGGATCGTTCTTGTGGGCTTTGAGGTTGCAGGCTCCGGCCCCAGCGAGAGAGATGCCGGGATTAGGGTCCTTGCTGAAAACTGCACCGTCAGGGAGAACCTCGTTGTCGAAAACAACATCGGAATACTCCTCCAGGACGTCCGAGGCGTCGTGATAAGCGAGAACGATGTCGAGAGAAACGAGGTCGGAGTATATCTGGAGACCTCATACGGAAACGAGATCAGCTTTAACCGGATCACCGAGAACAGCGAAGGGATCCACATGGCCAGAAGCAACGTCTCCGAGAGCATAACGGCATCTGACGCTGGAGGCGTCTCGATAAAGTACCAGCCCAAAACCGAGACCTCGACCTCGACCCTAAAGGTCAGCGAGATAGGTTTTGCAGGGGCCTACAAGGACAACCTGATCTACGGAAACGAGCTTCTGGAGAACGGTCAGAACGCCTACGATGACGGCGACAACCTCTGGTACGACGAGACTATGGGTAACCACTACGACGACTTCGACGCGATAGAGGAAGGGTGCAGGGATCGGAACAAGGACGGCTTCTGCGACTCGTCCCGTGAGATTCCGGGCGGATCCAGCGTCGACGAATATCCGATCGCCTCGGAGGATGCCCTCCGGCGTTACAGGTCCGTCTCCGGCGATTCCGAGTTGATCCTCTATCGATCGACCTTCTCACCCGGCGAAAAGATCCCCCTCGGCTTCAAAGCCGCCAACAACTTCACAGGGAGGGTCGATTTAGTCGCCTCGGCCCCTGGCTCAGGGTCTGGCTCGGATCCTGACCAGGTGACGGGCGAGGAGGTGGGTGCGGTCATATCCAGCCAGCCCCTGGAGGGTTCAAATGGCACCGTCGCCTTCACCGCGCCCTCTGAAGAGGGATCTTACGCCTTTTGGATGCACGACAGCTCGGGAACTGAGATCGTCTCCCTATCCTTCGCTGTGGCGACTCCCGCCCTCACCGTCGCCGTCGCCTCCGCCAGCACCTGCGACAGAGTTGATGTGAACTACAGCGGTGCCCCCGGCTTCGACGGGGATTGGGTCGGACTTTACAGGGCCGGGTCCGGGAACGAGAGCCCCATTTCCAGAAAGCGCCTGGAGGGGACGAACAACGGGACCCTGACCTTCGCCATGCCCTCGTCGGCTGGAAGCTACGAGTTCCGGATCTTCGAGGACGATGGCTATTCCATGCTTGTAGCAACTAGTCCCGTCGAGGTGAAGACCTCCTCCGGCGTGAGGATAGTGGCGTCGCCCGCAAGCGTCAGGCCAGGCGAGACGATAACCGTCTCCTTCTGGGGAGCAAAGCCCGCCTCCGCCATAGGGATGTACGAGATGACGAGGCCCGACAAGTACATGCTCGCCATGCAGTGGACCAACGGAAGATCCTGCGGCACAATGACCTTTAGGGCGCCCTCAACGCCGGGCAGGTACGACTTCAGGTTCTTTGAGAACAACGTCTACAGGAAGCTGATGGGAGCGAGCAACGTCGTGATAGTCAGTTGAGAATCGAAGAGGCCAAAGGCTCTATCCAGGCTTTTGGTCTGTTTTTCTATTTTTCACTTCAGGGGAATCGCGAATGAGGAAAGGACGGCAAGCCCCACCGCGTAGTCTTACGAGGGATTCGAAATCTGAAGGGCCGTTGGTTTAGGAGAATGTCTGAAGGATTGATTTAGAGATCTCTTTTAGTTGCCTACACCCACAACCGAAAATCGTTACCGATAGTTACGAAGAATTCGAATTAATCCACAAAGCGAATAAGAAGGTAAGAAGGCAAAACGCTTCTAATAGCAAAATTGGTAGCGGGGAGTAGATTNNATTTCCTGACTACCCCACCCCGCTGCGTCGGGTTTGAGCACGACACACTCCAAATCCGCTCCAATCATATAAAGCTTGTGCATCGAGCTTGTCCGCCCCATGGGCCGGAAGGCTGGCGCATTTATGGGCGCTCGTTCCTGATCCTTCCTGTTTTCCAGCTTAAAAGAGCACGGAAGGGGCCTATAAAGGGGGGCCTCAGAAGAGGCGCCATCAGAGCTGTTGGCGCCTCCGGCCGCCACGTGGGAAAAGAGGAGGCAACTTGAATCGAGGCACGGTTGTTCTGCGATCCGGGCTGGGCTGGGCCGCTTCACCTCAGGATCTCCATAGCCTCTTCGACGCTCTTGTCATGGTGGGCGATGGCGGCAATCGCCCTAGTCATCTTCGTCGGGTTCTCGTGCTGGAAGACGTTCCTGCCTATGGCAACACCCCGGCCCCCGGCATCGATCGCTCCTCTGATCATCTCGAGGAATTCCATGTCGGTCTCGGTCTTGGGCCCTCCTGCTATCACCACAGGAACTGGACAGCCCGCCACCACTTCTTTGAAGGTGTCGGAGTCGCCGGTGTAGTTCGTCTTGACGATGTCGGCTCCAAGCTCTGCGCCGGCCCTTGCGGCCAGGGCCACTACTTCGAGGCCGTTGGGATCAGTGATCTTGTCGCCCCTCGGGTACATCATGGCTATGAGGGGCATCCCCCAGAAGTCGCACCTTTCGGCCACGCTTCCGAGCTTTTTGAGCTGATCGGCCTCGGTCTCGGACCCGATGTTTATGTGGACGGAGACGGCATCGGCCCCCATCTTCAGGGCCTCTTCCACACGGCAGACCTGGACCTTGTTGTTGGGGTCGGGGCCAAGAGCGGTGCTGGCGCTCATGTGGACGATAAGGCCTATGTCGCTTCCGTAGCCCCGGTGGCCGTGCTTAACCATTCCCTTCTGCTGGAGGACCGCGTTTGCTCCCCCCTCGGCCACCTTGTCCACCATCTCAGAGAGGTCCACCAACCCCTTGACTGGACCCACAGATATCCCGTGGTCCATGGGGATGATGACGGTGTTTCCGCTGTTCCGATCGATTATCCTCTCCATTCGCACCCTTTTGCCAATCTCGCTCAATTCTGAATCTCCTGTGTGTTAACATGGCGCATGATAACACATGTCATATATAAGGCTGGCGCCGTTCTATTTATAATTTGAAGCCCTAGATCGCTTGGAGCTGATACTTTGGAGCAGGAGTTCGGCAGAATCAGAAAGAGCGAGACGACGGAGCTTGTCGTCAGAAGTACCGAGTTTCGAGGCTCTGCAGGGATCGACATCAGGGAGTACGTCACCTCCGACAAGTACACCGGCTGGTCGAAGAACGGCATCAGGATACCCATGGACCAGTGGCGATCCTTCAAGGAGATCCTGGAGAAGATAGAAGTCTCCGAGGGAGTGGAAAGCGATTAACCGGGACGGCTTCGAGCGGGAGTACAGAGCGTGGCTCGTCTCGGTGGCAAAGGACTTGGCCCACCAGCTGGCCGAACCCGATTCCGGGGAGCGCGACCCCATCCTCCAGAAGTACCGGGAAATGGAGGACCCCCACAGGGTATTTCGCTCCTTGTCAGACAGGGATCGCGTCGTGGACCTCGGCGGCGAGGAGGCCGATGGATACATCCTGGTGGAGACGGACGCCATGACATTCTTTCCCTCGATCGATTCAGCGAATCCTGCGGCTCTCGACTTCGCCGTGGCGATGAACCGGCGCTTTTACTGTCGAGGTTTGTGGTTCTCCATCATATCCCTGAACTCTGAATATTTATGGCAGGTCTCAGACAGGGTCCTCGCCTATGCTCTCGAGCACGAGTTCGAGATGGGAAGGCTCTATCAGGAGGCTTTCCAGGAGATGAGGAAGCTATCGCCCGGAGAGAAGCTCGAGATCAGCCAGCTAGCCCACCAGACCTCGGTCAAGAAGACCAGAATCTCCCTGGAAGATCTGATCGACGAGGAGAGGCTGATGCTATCTCTATCCGAATCCCAGCCAGTCATCCCCAAACCCTACGCTGAGACAGCTCTTCTCACCTATCTCGATGACAACTTCCAGGATCTCGAGAAGTTCGGCGCCAAGAGCGAAGACGCGAAGGAGGACGCCTTCGGGGCCGAGCTGTACGACGAGTTCGAGGGGTGGTCGGAGTTTTCCATCCAGTCGTACCGCCTTTTTGTGAGGGAGGCCGCTCTAGGAGTGAGCGAGGCCTATCGGGGATACGTCTGACCAATCACGTGGATCTCATCCTGGTGCATCATCGCCCTTTTTTGCGTTGAGCAGCCAGAGCCGCCGCTCAGAAAGACTGTCCGAAACCGAGCCCGAAAAGGGGCTGTGCGTTGAGTCCTGAGCATTTATATAGTAGTCTATCCCAGTAAGTTGCCATCAAGATCATCAGAGGAGACCCGATTTGCCCAGTGAATCCAATTTGTCTAAAAAACCGGCCGTGAACATAGGCATGGTGGGCCATGTCGACCACGGCAAAACGACCCTGGTAAGAGCCCTTTCAGGTGTGTGGACCGACCAGCACAGCGAGGAGATAAAGAGGGGCATCTCCATCAGGCTTGGTTATGCCGACGCAACTTTTAGAAAATGTCCAAATTGCCCCGAACCGGAAGCTTACACCGTGGAGGAAAACTGCCCAGGTTGTGAATCGCCCAGTGAGGTCCTCAGGACCGTATCCTTCGTCGACTCTCCTGGCCACGAGACCCTGATGGCGACGATGCTCTCGGGCGCTGCCATCATGGACGGCGCGGTTTTGATAATCGCTGCCAGCGAGCCCTGCCCTCAGCCCCAGACCAAGGAACACCTCATGGCCTTGGACATAACCGGCGTCGACAATATCGTGATAGTCCAGAACAAGATCGATCTCGTCTCCAGGGACAGGTTGATCGAGCACTACAACGAGATTAAGGAGTTCGTCAAGGGAACCGTCGCTGAAAACGCTCCGATCGTCCCGATATCGGCCCAACAGAACGTGAACATCGATTTGGTGATCCAGGCGATCGAGGAAACGATCCCAACGCCGGAAAGGGACATGGAAAAGCCGCCCCTCCTCCAGATAGCCAGGTCATTCGACGTCAACCGCCCCGGGACCTTGCCCGAAAAGATCGTCGGCGGAGTTATTGGAGGCACCCTCACCCAAGGAGTGCTAAACCCCAGCGATCCCCTCGAGATCAAGCCAGGCAGGTCTGTGGAGTCAGAAGGGAGAAAGCAGTGGGTCCCCATCAACACCAAGGTGACGGCACTGATGGCTGGCGGTGGCACCCAGGAGGAGGCCACCCCTGGCGGCCTGATCGGAGTTGGAACCCAGCTTGATCCGACCCTCACAAAAAGCGACATTTTGGTTGGCCAGGTCGCGGGAGAGCCGGGAACCCTTCCTCCTGTCTGGAACTCTTTCACCATGAAGATGAAGCTCCTGGAAAGGGTAGTGGGCGCAACGGACGAGGCCGATGTCGAGCCGATCCATACCAGCGAGCCATTGATGCTGAACGTCGGCACCGCCACCACCGTGGGGGTCGTCTCCAGCGCGAGGGAGGGTGGCATGGTGGAGGTCCAGTTGAAAAGGCCGGTCTGCGCTGCCGTGGGCGACCGGGTTGCCGTGAGCAGGCGGATCGGTGCCAGGTGGCGTCTGATCGGCGTTGGCACGATCAAAAAATAGATGAGCCTCTTAGCGTCTCTGGAGCTGTTTCTATTAGAGGTGTTGTAACCGCGTGAAGGTGCTCCTCGACACCAACGCCCTCATGGTCCCCGGACAGTTCGGGCTGGACATATTCGAAGAGTTGGAACGTCTCGGCTATCGCAGGTTCCTGGTGCCGCGTCCCGTCCTCCTGGAGCTTGAGTCTCTCGCCAGGCGCGCTGACTCCCGGCGGGATCGGATCGCTGCCAGGATCGGCCTGAAACTTACCGGCGGGTGTGAACTTGTCGAGGCCTTCGGCGAGGCGGACGGAGTGCTCGTTGTCCTCGCCCTGGAAGCGGACGCCGCGGTCTTCACCAACGATAAGGAACTGAAGAAAAAGTTATCTACTAGAGGTGTTACCGTTATACACCTGCGCCAGAGACGATACCTGGATATCGCAAGCGGAAGGAGTTCTGATGTATAAGAAGATGAAGCTGGAGGGGATAGTCAGGATACCTCCTGGCCAGATGGGGGATCCCCTCGAAGACGCTGTGGAGATGGCGCTGCGCAACAAGTACGAGGCCAGGGTGGACAAGGCCCTAGGCACTGTCGTCGCGGTGCTGGGCGCGGACGATATCGGCGAAGGAAGGATCCTGGCGGGAGACGGGGCGATCTATTACGAAGCGACCTTTGATGCGATCGTCTTCAAGCCGGAGATGCAGGAGATCATCGAGGGCGAGGTGGTGGAGATCGTGAAGTTCGGGGCCTTCATAGGGATCGGACCTTTTGACGGGCTACTTCACGTAAGCCAGATCACCAACGAGTATATATCGTACGATGAGAAGAACGCGCGGCTCGCGAGCAAAGAGTCGAACAAGTCTCTTGGCGAGGGCGACAGGGTGCGCGCCAGGATCATAGCCATCAGCCTCAACGAGAAAGAGCCAAGAGAGAGCAAGATCGGCCTCACCATGAGACAGACTGGCCTGGGAAAGCTCGAGTGGCTGGAGGCCGCTCAGCGAAGGGAAGAGGCAGAGGTTGAATAGAAATGACCGAACAGGCTTGCAGGGAGTGTCACAGGATAGTCGAGGGTCTGGTCTGTCCTACCTGCGGTTCGTCGTCCCTGAGCAAGGACTGGAGCGGGTACGTCGTGATAATCGACCCAAAAGAGTCTGAGGTTGCAAAGAAGCTGGGGATAACCCTTCCAGGAAGGTACGCCCTGAAGGTGCGATAGATTTGAAAATCTTGCGTCTTCCCGAGGAGCTCCGTTCCGAGCTTAAGCCCCCCCTAGGCAGGCTCTACAGGGGACGGGGCCAAGAGTGCATGGTTCCCATGCAAGATCTGCTTGCTCCCGCGCCGAAGGTGATCGCGGTGGGCGACGTCACCACCTTCTGCCTGTTGTCCTCTTCCGGCAGAAAGCCCGACATCTGCATCGTGGACAACAAGACCAAAAGGATGCCCGTGCCTGACCACGTTCAGCAGGGTATAGGCGAGCTCGACGAGTACGAGAGGATCGAGGTGTATAACCCCGCGGCAACCCTCACCCAAGAGCTCGTCGATGTGATAAGGGACCTTCTTGCCGACGATAGAAGGGTTAAGATCGTTGTTGATGGCGAGGAGGATCTCGCCACTTTGCCCGCCATCCTCTACGCGCCTTTGGGCTCGACGGTAGTCTACGGCCAGCCCAACGAGGGTAGCGTCGCTGTGGTGGTGACCCCCGAGAGGAAGGAATACGCCAAGAGCATAATGGACAAGATGATTGTGGAGGATTGAGATGGAAATTAAGGTCATCGAAGAGAAAGAGAACCCGATTTTGAATCGGAGAGAGGTCAAGTTCGTCGTCGAGCACGATGGACCCACGCCCACCAGAAAGAGCGTCATCGATAAGATCGCAGCCACCATGAACTCAAAAGTGGGCCTTGTGATGGTGGACAGCCTCAAGTCCGAGTTCGGAAAGCGAGAGACTGTGGGATACGCCAAAATCTATGAGACCGAGGAGAGGGCAAAAGAGGTCGAGCGGTCCTACGTCATAGCAAGGAACGTGCCAGCATCGGCAGCAGAGACTGAGGAGTCGAGTTAGATGGCGGTTAACGAGTTTTATGAGGTAAGCGGTGAGGCGATAAAGAGGAACAAACAGATCTGTCCCCGATGCGGAAACGGGGTATTCCTCGGAGAGCACCAGGACCGGCTCGCCTGCGGAAAGTGCGGATACACTGAATTCAAGAAGTGAGCTTTTCTCCGTGCCCCTTCCTTTCGGGAAGGGGACATGCCGCACCCTTTTGGGCAGTCTGCGTCCGGCTTTTCTTCCGTCGACTATTTAAACGCGCGAGGATCAATTACTGGAGGGTGTTTATGTGGTTGACGCATTATCAGTCGGTATTATACCTCTGCTCATAGTTTTGCTTATACTCTATCAGGGGATCAGGATACCTCGCGAGTACGAGCGGCTCGTCGTCTTCAGGCTGGGCCGATACAGCGGGATCAAGGGTCCAGGGATCACGATAATCATACCGGTGGTCGATAGAGCCATCAACATGGACCTTCGGGTCGTGACGATAGACGTCCAGAAACAGGCTGTCATCACGAAGGACAACGTGACGGTGGACGTGGACGCCGTCCTCTATTACAGGGTCGTGGACCCTGACAGAGCCGTCATCCAGGTCGAGAACTTCAGGGTGGCGACGAGCCTTCTCGCCCAGACCACCTTGAGGGACGTCTTGGGCGAGATCGAGCTGGACGATCTCCTCTCTAAACGGGAAGAGCTGAACGTCAAGCTCCAGGAGATCCTGGACCGTCAGACCGCCCCCTGGGGGATCAAGGTCACGGCTGTGACCCTGCGAGACGTAAGCCTTCCCGAGTCGATGCTCAGGGCGATCGCCAAGCAGGCCGAGGCCGAGAGGGAGAAGAGATCGAGGATTATTCTGGCTGAGGGCGAGTTTCGGGCCTCGGCGAGGATGGTGGAGGCTGCCAAGCTCTACCAGGACGCGCCGGTGGCGATCAAGCTGAGGGAGCTTCAGACCCTGGCCGAGATAGCGAGGGAGAAGAACCTGATCGTCGTCACCTCCGGCGGCCAGGTAGGTGAGGCGACGGGAGCTGTGGCGGGACTCACCAAGGCCTTCGGTGAGAGATGAGGACTTCAACTTCGAAGTGCTCTGGGAGAGAATACCGGCCGGGTGTTCGGTCCTCCCGCCGCCCCTCTTCTCAGACTTCGGCCCTCTTCGAGCCGTTCCTGCCTATACTCCTTCTCGCCTCTCTCGCCATCCTCTACCTTGCGGCTCCTGTCATGGGCCAGGGGTGCGTGATGGTCGTCGCCCTGGACGATGCCATAACCCAGGCGAGCGACGATATCGTTTTGGAGGCGCTAGTCCA
>DUKF01000066.1 GCA_013329455.1 Methanotrichaceae archaeon
GGATCGGCTGCCGGTCTGCGGCCTCTTCCAGTATCTTCTTGTAGTTTCCCATGTCTCTGACGATCTGATTTGGATACCCCATCCACAGGGAGGCGGTCTCAAGCTTCAGGTCTGCGGCCTTCGGGGCATCGGTCTTAGAGACCTTGTCCAGCCAGAGGGATCCGATCTTCCTGTCGGTCTCGTCCCAGCCACCGAAGATGGTGCATACGAGGTTTTTGTAAAAGATATAAGGGCCAACGCATCTTCCCTCTCCGCCGAACCGGGAGTCCAGTGGATCGATCACGTTTGAGACGTATTCAAAACCCTCCGGGGGAGGAAGCTCGCCATACTCCTCCACGATCGTGTTTTCCCAGACAGCTCTCGCCAGATCCGCAGTCTCGTAGACGTAGACGTCGACCAGATAATTGCCGCCTATGCAGTCGTACACACCCTCCGGGTCGGGCTGGCAGATGCTCTCGTGCATCTCGACGACGGCGACCCTCTCCACCTCTGTCCTGCCGTCCCTCACGACAGCCATCTCAGAAGCTCGCGCCTCGACGTTGATATCGCCCGCGACCTTCAGGTCTGAGGGCAGATCGGAGTCGAGGAGCATGTAGTCGGCTGGATTGATCTCGTTGATCCACTCCGGAACATCGGGCTCTTCTTCCGCCATCCCAGGAACCAGAGCCTGGGCCAAAAGAGCCGCAACGGCGAATAAGAGCAATGCGGCCCGTACTTTCTTCCATACTTTATCGATCTGCTCGAACATATCTTCCCCTCGTGCCCGCGAGTCCATTTTCACTCAATCTCCACAAGAACTTATGGTAATCTCTTGATATGATGGCTGAAATCTGAAAGCGTTCCACATCAAGTCCGCGCCAGCGCTAAAATCTTTTCCTATTCTCCACTCGACCCGAGTCCCCACCCGGACCGTGACAGGCCACGATCAAGAAAAACGAGCCAGGGTCAGACCGATCCATCCAGCTTCGCCCTCTTCTTCACATACCTCGCCACGACGTCGACGAACTCAGCGTGGCTCCAGGTTAGAGGGGCGACCGATAATGGAGCGCCCGTGAATGGGTGTACCTGCTCTGGCATGACGCCAGTCTCGAGGGCGCAGTCGGCGGCCCAGCGGATCAGCTCCATCGCCCTCTCCAGGTCCCCTGGATCTTCGGCTTTGGCTATGTACCACTTGGCTAGCCAGAGGGTGCATATCAGCCAGGGGTTTCCGGTCACGTCGAAAGATGCGCGGTGGTATGGGTCGTCCTCGTATCTCGCGACCCCCCCCTTCCCCGGAACTGTGAGCTTCTCTTCCACCATCTTCATCGTCTTTTCAACGCGGAGATCGTCGGCGTCGAGAACCCCAAACTCGAAGATTCCGTAGAGGCTGCTGTCGACGGTTCCGTCTGCTTCTTTTCTGTCGAGATCTCCGTCCTCGTACCCGATCCCCCTCAAAAAGACGCCCTGGTCCCTGTCGAATAGCTCCTCGACTATCGCCTCCTTCAGCCTGACGTACCTGTTGTAGCAAAGGTTGCAGGTCTCCAGGTCCCCGAAGAGGGACCCGATCTCCTCAGCTGCTGTCAGGCCTGCGTGAACCGCCGATGCCGTGAAGGTGAATATCCCCCTCCTCTCCTCCCAAATGTCGTAGCTCTCCATAGGAAGGTGGTTTGAGTAGCGGTAGCCGTCCATGAATCGCGCGGCCCTCGCCACCAGGGGCTCGTAAAGCTCTTTCACGAAATCTAGGTCTCTTGTCGCCTGGTAATACTTCCAGAGAGCATATATGACGAGGGCCGTCTCGTCCTCCTGGATCGGAAGCGACGGCTTTCCAAACTCGACCCAAGGGTGCCAGCTGCTCCCAATGGTTCCGTCGGGGTTGTACTTGTGGAGCATACACCCTTCCTCCCAGAGGACGTCTCTGCAGAACCTGAAAAAGGGCTTTGTGAACTCCGGAAACCCGGCCTCTATCATCGCCGTGGCCACGAGAGCCCCGTCCCTCGTCCACATGTAGCTGTAGGTGTCCCGGTTGAACTGGATGTTGTCGGAGTCGTTCGCAGCCAGGATCGCCCCATTGATGTCTGTCTGGGTCTTTATGACGAGAAGCGACCTCTTGAAGAGGGTGGCTAGCAACGGATCGAGCCCCGATAGGTCGACAGTGGTTTGGTTCGCCCAGGACCTCTGGCAGCCCTCGGCGTGGTCTAGAAGACTCTGGGGCCCCTCCTTCAGGAGCATGTCGCTCAATTCGTAAACGTCTCTGAAACTTTTTCCGGCGGTCATGTAGTGGTAGAAGACCACAGAAGATCCGGCGGGGATTTTGAGGTGGACGGCGATGGTGGAGTCGACAGTCCCCTGAGCCGCGGAATTTTTCGAGAGGACGCCGTTTTCTGCGTCTCTGAATGTCCCCTCCCCACCATTGCTTTCGGCCTGGCCGACTGCGTAATCGTCGATGTCGCCGCGTTTCGTCTCGGACCCATCACCGGATTTTGCGGCCCCCATGAGGAAGTATCGAGACCTCTTGTAGTGGATCACGACGTTTCTGTCCATCTGGTAGACGGCTGTATCTCCGACCCCGTCGCCGTAGAGGTGAAAGTCGTGATTGAAGAAGAACCGGATCTCCCTATCCTGGTCCCGGAGGTTTCTCACCGTTACCTTCCGGAGGAATATGTCGGCCTCGCAGTAGACGTTCGTCTCCAGGACCAGCTCCACCCCAAGGCCCGCATTTCTGGCGCGGTTCTCCGTGACCAAGGTGTCGTTCTTGTAGGCAAGACTTCTCTGCCAGCCCGAATCGTTGATCCAGGATAATCTGCCGTCGGCGTAGATCCCCATCTTCTGGGCGTGGCCCAAGAGGTGGTTTTCCAGGCCGACGCAAGGGTAGTATATATCTCTCACCTGGAGCCACCGGTCGATGTTCACCAGTAGAGACTGGTTTCCAAGGACGATGTGGCGAGTCACCGCGAGACCTTCTGAGGCTCAAACTCGATGACCACTTTTATGTTCCCTTTCATGGAGTCGAGGGCCTCCCTGATCTTTTCTGGGGGGTACCTAGCCGTTATCAGCTTTCTCAATAGGCCCGGCCATCTGTTCTCGATGGTGAGGAGGTGGCCGATACCCTCCTTGAAATCCCTTCTGTGGGCGTTGACAGACCCCACCACGGCCTTGTTCCCGAGGACGAGGCCTTGGTTGAAGCAGTCGCTGCATATCTCCATTTTTTTGTCGCCTCCTGTAATGGATGTGAGGACGACGACGCCGTTGGTCCCCACCACCATCATTGAGTGGAGGGCGACGGTGGAGCTTCCCGTCTCCTCGACGATCAGGTCGATCTGGCAGCCGAGTTCTTTCGGTATGTCGTGGAGGTTGACCATTTTGGCGTTGAAGTGGGTAACGCCCAGTACCGAGAATATCTCCTCTTTTCGATCGTCGTCGGACCTGTCGACGGAGGCGACTGCCAGACCCCCGAGCCTCAGGATGGCGGCCGTCAGAAGGCCCAGGGTTCCTGTGCCCGTAACCATGGCGGTCTTCGGCTCCCACCTCATCCTCTCCTGGACCGAGAAGGCCATCCTGACCGCTTTCTCGGCGACGCTAATCGGCTCCAGAAGAACCGCCAGATCTCCCAGAACCTTCGGGACCTTCATCAGGAACTTCTCCTCCTCGACGTAATATTCGGATAGATAGCCGTGCCTTCCTTTGATCCCCCGCTCGGTGTAGTTTCCTGCAAGGCACATGTCGTACTCCTCCGCTCGACAATTGAGACAGTCGTCGGGCCTTCGGACCGTCGCCACCACCCGGTCCCCGGGCCGAAGGGTCTGAACCTCGCCACCGACCTTTACCACCTCTCCCAGGGACTCGTGGCCGATTATGAGGAAGTTCTCGCCCTCGGGAGGGTCGCCGTAGAGCCCCTCGTCGATCTCCCGGTCAGTCCCGTCGAGCCCCACAAGCCGCACCTTCACCAAGACCTCATCGTCCCCCACCTTTGGGACAGGAACCTCCACCATCCGGGCGCTCTTCTCTTCTTTGGGAGTTACTGCAATCGCCTTCATTTTCACCACTCAAAAATATTCCAGTTGATCATTTCTTTTCACCTTCCATTATATTTTAGGTTTCTTCTCAATGATCTCCGTGCCGAATCATCCTTAAACTCCAAGATCGGTGATGGACTGGACGGACGGCAAAACGGAGGACGAAGATGAGAGAGACCCCAGCATGGCTGTACGACGAGATGAAGCAGATCGGAACCGACTACGAGGACATCTCCGAGATACGGGCCTACGACCAGAGGATGGCAAAAATAAGGGACGTCGGAAAAGAGGTCCGGGAGGGTCTCGATCTCCTCGACCTGACACCTGAGGCAACGGTCCTGGAGATCGGGACCGGCACCGGCGAGTTTCCCATCGTCGCCGTGGACCGGTGCTCTAAGGTGATCGCAGCAGACGTCTCCGAGCAGATGCTGAGGTACGCCCGCGAGAAGGCGAGGGTGCGGTTGCGAGAGCTGGGGCGGGACGAGGATATCGAGAGAATCGAGTTTGTGAGAGCCGGCCTTCTCACCTACGAGCACGAGGGTGAATCCCTGGACGCCGTCGTGTCTCAGTTCGTCCTCCACCACCTTCCCGACTTCTGGAAGCAGGTGGCATTGATCCGGATAGCCGGGATGCTGAAAGATGGAGGTAAACTCTACATCAGAGACGTCGTCTACTCCTTCGATGTCGCCGAATACGAGAAATTCTTCGACCGCTACCTTTCGAGGATGGCGGAGATCGGAGGCGAAGGCACGCCCGAGGACATCGTGATTCACATCAAAGACGAGCACTCCACCCAGGGCTGGATCATGGAGGGAATGATCGAGAGGGCGGGTTTTGCCATCGAGAGGGCCGATTACAGGGCAGGGTTTCTGGCGACCTACCTCTGCGTCAAAAAGGGCGGATGATGACGTCAGTTATCAGAACCCGGACCATTGCCGCAACATCTTAGTATTTCCTGAGACCTTCTTTTGATGGAGGATTTGATCATGATCGAAGAAAACCGGGACGCTCGGACCTGGGCGACCCTCAGTCATTTGAGCGCTCTATTGGTACTCCTCGGAGTGCCCCTGGGAAACGTCCTGGGACCGATGGTGGTCTGGCTGATCAAGAGAAACGAGTTCCCCTTCGTCGACGACCAGGGTAAAGAGGCCCTCAACTTCCAGCTATCCATGACCCTATACTGGGTCCTGGCCGGGATTCTGATATTCTTCTCGGTGGGGTCTATCGCCTTCTTCGGGCCCAACGTCCACAGAATGTGGGACCTCTGGAACCCGATGGCCATGCCCTTCGCCATGCTCTTCGGCTTCTTATTGATAATCGGCCTATTGATCCTGGACTTGATCCTGGTGATCGTCGCTGCCGTCAAGGCGAGCAACGGCGAAGCTTACCGGTACCCTTTGACCATAAGATCGATCAAATAGGCGATCGGTGATGTGGTCGACCAATCTTCGGGCTCTGTTAAACCGGGCGTGGTGATCTAGGAGGCGAAATGACCGAAGAGAATAAGACGACGAGCGAGGTGTTCGAGGCGATCCGAAATAGCGTTGAAAGGGAGCCCTACGCCCGGATCCTTGGCATGAGGCTCGTGGATCTGGACCTGGGCCGTGCCGTGACGGAGATGGAGTTTTCTGGCGATATGAAGAACATCTTCGGGATGGCCCACGGCGGTGCGATCTTCTCCCTGATCGACGAGGCTTTCGGCGCCGCCTCAAACTCCTACGGGACCGTCGCCGTCGCCCTGAATGTCAACATCGTTTACATTCACCCGCCATCGCCCGGAGAAACGCTCCGGGCCGAGGCGACGGAGATCAGCAGGACGAGGAGGATCTCCACCTACGAGATCAGGGTCCTGGGCGAGGACGGCGAGCTGATCGCAACATCTCAAGCGACGGCTTATCGGAAAAAAGAAAAGCTTCCCTTTTTGGATTCTTAAAAGGGGATCACTTGATCCCCTTAAAGCACTTCTCCAGGTGTTCGGGGGCAGGAGGCTGTGTCGCAAGGCTCACGGCCACCGTCGCCACGAACGCCAAAGGCAGCGCGACCACGATCGGGTCGACCACCGGCCAGGGCATCGAAGTTATTAGGACGTCACGGCCCAGGACCATCTTCGCAATCCCCAGCGCCGCGGCCTCCTTCTGGTGGACGAAAACGAGCCAGAATAGGCTGACGAAGGTTCCAACGACGAGCCCAGCGATGGCTCCGGCCTTCGTGGCCCGTTTCCAGAAGAGGGCGCATCCGTACATCGACAGGAAGGCCGAAGCGCAGAGGCCGAAGAAGATCGCCGTACCCCGGGCGATGATGCTTCCAGGAAGGATGTATCCGAGTATCACGGCCAAGATCACCGCGAGGATGATCCCAACCCGAGTTATCAGGATAGATCGGCCGCCCCTCATCCCGGTTATGGTCTCGTAGACGTCCCGGCCGATGGCCGTTCCCTGGGCGTGAAACTGGGAGCTCAAAGTCGACATCCCCGCGGCCAGAAGCGAGAGCATGAATACGTAGACAAACCAGTCAGGCATGGCTGAGTTTATGAATATAGGTATTATGCTGTCTGCGTTCCCCTGGGCTGCAGCTATAGAGATGACACCGTCTTGCTGGACGAAGTAGACGTTTGAAAGAGCGCCGACGACAAAGGCGACTCCGGTCATCATCAGAATGAAGACCCCGCCAATGAGGACCGCCCTGTTCAGCTCTCTGCTGGACTTGACAGTCATGAACCTGACGACGAGCTGAGGCATCGCCAGCGCCCCGATCCCCACCCCGAGGACGAGGGTTGAGATGAGAGTCCACCACCAAGCAGATCCGGAGGCCGGCATCGAGGTCCAGCCCTCGTGGCCCATGGAGGCCAGGTTTGCGGGTACAAGACTGGCGAGGTCCGTGAGAGCCTGGTGAGCCGGGACGACTCCCCCGAGCTGACTATAGGTCATCAGCAGGAGGAAGGCCATCCCGACGAACATTATCGTCGCCTGCATCGCATCGGTGTACATCACCCCTTTCAGACCGCCCAGAACCACATAGGCCGCTATGATGATAGAGAAGAGCAATAGCGCTATATCGAAATCTATCGCAAGAGTCGTCTCGATGAACCTTGCAGCCCCGATCAAAACCACAGAGGCGTACATCGGCATGCCGAGAAAGATTACAAGACCGCTGAAGTACTGGATGAACTTGCTATCGAACCTCTTGGCGAGAAGCTCTGAGAACGTCATCGCCCCGAGGTTGTGTCCCATTTTTCGGGTCCTTTTGCCGAATAGCACGAAGGCTATGAATATGCCCACGAAGATGTTCAGAAAGGTGAGCCAGAGCAGGCCCATGCCGAAGAGGCCGGCAACGCCGCCAAAGCCCACGATGGCCGAGGTGCTTATGAACGTCGCACCGTAGCTCATGGCCATGACGTAGGGATGTATCTTCCTGCCCGCCACCATGTAATCCTCGGAGTCCTTCGTCTCCCTCCAGCCTTTGTACCCCAGGTACCCGATCGCCAGGACGTATACCAAGATGATTATGTTGAGCAGTATTATGTCCATTCAGATCACAGCCCAAGCTCCTTTTCTTCCATCTCAACTTCCCCTTCTTCCCACACAACTTCCTCCAGAATTTCATCAGTTTCCGTCTTTCCGCCCTTGTTCCAATTGACGAGGCCATAGGCCACGCATAGAAGAGCGCTCAGAAAAGAGAGCAGATAGACGCCCCAGATCCACGGATCATTTATGCCCAACATAGTTCCACCAAATCCCGAAAGTTAGCGAATCTCCCTATTCCAATTGATAGCATGTTTCATAATATCACGTTATTAAAGATAACGATCGAATATTATGGATTTCCCTTCAAAAGTCTCTGACGAGCGGTCAGAACGATTTAATCATAATGAAAAAAGATTGAAAGTCTTGAATGAAAGGACGATCTGAAATTTGGATATCAATTGCATTTGGGTCTTGTTTTGATACGTTCCACCAGTCCTGGGGATCGAACTCGTTGCTCGTATCGTCGCTGACCCAGGCGTAACCGGCATCCACTATCATCCTGTTGTAACAGGGGACAAGCTTCGGGTTCCCGTTCTTGCCGTGCAGGTACACGACGCAACTTGTTCTGGTATTGTTGTCCAAGTCCAGGAACACCTGAACGTTCAGCAGCCTCTCCATACTGAACTCTCTGGAGTGAACGCCATTTGCGGTTCCCATGGGCGGGCAGCCAACATCCGCCAGACTGACGGTGCCAAAGCCGTCCACCTCGAAGGTGCGCCCGTCGATCACTCGTCGAACGATTCCAGAAGCCTCATTGGGATGGGCAAATGCCACCAAAGACGTAATCAGGACGAGAGCCAGGATCGCCAACATCAACTTGACGTTCATGATGAGCGGATGGAACCGGCCGGGGATTAAACTTTCTCCTGCCCGCCGGGCCGGGAAAGAGAAACGAGCTGTTGTGCGAATAAAAAATTCAAGTCCCGATCATCGATCTTCGGCTGAGGTGTTGCATAAGACGAAAGAAACTTTTTCTCACGAAGGGAAGGTTTTTCTTCTTCACTGACTCACTATAATGCCGGAAGTCCGCCTGATATCGACGTCAAGAGGGAAAGGAGGAGGGATCTATTGGCCGCCGGATCGACCGCCAGGAGATCTTCTGGATGCCTAAAATCCATTGGCGGGCCAGGCAGCCTTGTAAATAAAAGACGATAAAAGACGGGAGCATTTCAGATGACAAAAGAAGACACCATCGATGATCTGGCGAGCAGATATCTCGCCGCGGAAACCGAGAGAGTCGCCCTGGAGCCGATATCCGTCATCTGCCCTGATCTAACTGTGGAAGAGGCCTNNATGCAAGCTGCGAGCAGGGGAACACGTGGCAGGAAAGAAGGTGGGGGCCACCAACGAAGCGATTCAGAAGGCTATGATGATTGACGAGCCGATATACGGCCATCTTTTCAGCAGCCAGCGGATCTCCAACGGCACAACGGTATCTCTATCCCAGCTGATCCATCCGAGGGTCGAGTGTGAGATCGCCTTCAATCTTGGTCGATACCTCTCGGGCCCCGGAGCGACCGCCGATGACGCTCTGAAGGCGGCCCGTTCGGTGACGGCTTCCATAGAGATCAACGATTCCCGCACCAGAGAATGGAAGATAGGGACACGCGAGGTGATCGCCGACAACGGCGTTGCCGCAAGGTTCGTCCTTGGCAAAAAAGAGCTTGCTGCTGACGACCTCGACCTGCCCGGTCTCCGGGTGGTCATGGATAAGAACGGTGAAGAGATCGCCCGGTCCACGGGAGCTGCGATCCTCGGAAACCCGGCCGAGTCTGTGGCGTGGCTTGCCAACAAGATCGCCGAGCACGACGGCGGTCTTCGGTCTTATGGGATTCCTGGGGCATTGAATCTATCCTACACCCCTTCACGTCTTTATTCTCTCATTTTGGAGCCAGCTAAAGTTTGTCTGGGTTAGCGTAACGTTCTTTTGGGGTTTTTGGTGCGGGAAAAGATCGCTGCCGTTTTCTGTGGTTGGCGGGGCACGAGCAGAGAACGGGTGAGTGGCCAGGGGATGCGCAGGTGGCGCGAGGTTGGGGGGATTGGCGGTGGAGATGGTGGTGCGATTCCTGCTGCGTCTTTCTGAGATGTTATTTATACCGTTGGCGGGAGAGTTCGCTGTGTGACGGACGGCTGAAAAGGATAAGACTCGTTCTCACCAACATAAAT
>DUKF01000132.1 GCA_013329455.1 Methanotrichaceae archaeon
GACTCCGGTGGAGAGGGGGAGAACGTGGGGGTTGTCGGCGGCTGGATCGTGGACTCAGGCGGGGCCCTGAACTACAGCTGCCTCATAAGAAACTATGGCAGGACCAGGACCGTCCCCATAAAGATCGAGGGGCCCGGGGGCACCTCCACCAGCACCAGAACCATCGATTCCGGAGGCGACTACTACCTCACCTTCGATGCCTTCCCCGGCGTCAACGTCGTGACTCTCGAGGTCGAGGACGCCATATACTCCGATAACAGAGCCTACGTCTACACCCCGGAAATGAGGCAGAGGAGGGTTCTGTACCTGGGCGACGACGGACCGGTCCTGGCAGCCCTGAGATCGATCTCCACCGTCGCGATCAGCAGGTCCGGCGAGTACGACAGGTTCGACCTGGTGGTGATAGAGAACGCGACGACCGACGGCGAGCTGAACAGGTACGTCTACGACGGCGGCAAAGTCGTCTACGTCGCCTCAAACGCATCTTTCAGCCCCGAATACTTGCCCGTCAGGATAACGGGCGTTGTCAACGAGTCCGCACCCCTCTGGACGAGAAACCCTGTCTTCGCAGAGGACGTCCACTTCGACGAGGTCGGGGTCTTCAGCTACCTTCAGACCTCGCCTCGCCAGGGCTCCGTGACGATCGCAGAGGCGAACGGCGTTCCCGTGATATCCTACTGGAGGCTCGGAAGCGGCACCGTTGTCTACCTGGGCCTCTCCTCCGAGAGATCCGACTTCTACCAGAGGCCCGAGTACCCGATATTCTGGTACGAGATGATCAACTGGCTGACGAACGTCCCCGACGCCTCCGAGTCGAACCGCAGGACCGGCGAGATCGTGAGGCTCGGAGATACGACGCTGGTGGACGCTGCCGGCGAGAGGATCTCCACCAACGTCCTTCTCCTGGACAGGGTCGGAATCTACAAGTTCCAGGGCCAGACTATCGCCGCCAACATGTACGATCCGATCGAGTCCAACCTCCAGAACGGAAATACCCTCAACATGGGGACGTTCACCTCCGGCGAGACGACCGAAAAACTGATCAAAAAAGACCTCTCCCCCTGGCTGGTGCTCATCGCTGCGGGGCTGATCATCCTTGAGCTTGTGATCCTCAGAAGGAGGCGAGAGAGTTGATGGAGGGCCTATTCTTCTCCGAACCCCGCCTCCTCTGGCTCATCCCCCTGATCGTGATCGCGGGGGTGGCCAGCCTCAGGTGGAACAAGAACAAGCTCCTCGTTTTGAGCAGAGCAGCCATATTCTGCCTTCTCGTCATTGCTCTCGCCAACCCCTACGTCACGGTGACTGAGACGATCCAGACGAAACGGCCCCTTATAACCGTGGTCTCGGACCTCACAGCCTCAACGGAGATCTTCGATCGGAACGCGGCCGAGAGGGTTCAGGCGAATCTTCCCGACTCCCAAATCAGGACCTTCTCTGGGACTTCAACGCCCCTTGGCGACAAAATCCTTCAGTACTCCCAACAGGGCGGAGCACTCCTCCTGGTCACCGACGGCTACAGCAACAAGGGCCGAGACCTGGAAGAGGCTCTCGCCCTGGCAAAATCCGCCAACTCCACTGTCTTCGCTCTCGAGATGGAGCCGGTTTTGGAGGACTACAGCGTCGAAATCTCCGGGACGAACACCGCAGTTCTTGGAGGAGACTACCCCTTCACAGTCATCGTGAGAAGCTCAAGCGACGAGTTCGACGGCCTGCTCACAGTCAGGGCTGACGGTTCAGTTGTATACCAGGACAAAGTATCCGGTGAGGGCAGGTCGACCTCCATCAAGATATCCCACAGGTTCCAGTCGACTGGAACCCACCTCATCGAGGCGACGATAAACTTCCCAAGAGATAGGCAGAGGGAGAACGACCAGTACCAGAAGGCGGTCTACGTCGTCCCCAAGCCCGACGTCCTTCTGGTGGCCGAAGGCGACTCACCCCTTTCAGAGGTCTTATCCGAGCAGTACAAGCTGACCACCACAACCCAGTTCAGGGCTGGCCAGCTTGGGTCCGGGAGTAAAAAGTACAAGGCCGTGGTCCTGGACAACCAGAAGTACGGCCCCGAGCTTGCAAGCTTGAAGGACTACGTCCGAAACGGCGGCGGCCTGGTGGTGGTGGGAGGCGAAGACGCCTACGACTTTGGAAACTACAGAAACTCGAGCCTCGAAGAGATTCTGCCGGTGAAGTCGGTCCCCAGCATCTTCGAGGGCGGGAAGACGACGGTCATCATAATGGACATCTCCGGAAGCACTCGACGGGAGATGTCGATAGGGGGCGCAACCTTCCTCGACTACGAGAAGTCCCTCGCAATAGAGATCCTCAAGTCTCCCGAGTTCAGGGACGACCGGGTGGCCCTGGTCGTCTTCGGGACCGAGGCTTTCGTCGTCTTCACCCCGACCCCCATAGCCGGAAAGCAGCTCATGATCCAGGACCGGATATCCAGCCTCTCGCCTCAGCCCGGTGCCCAGGAGGAGACCCAGCTCAACACGGGCCTTCAGCTTGCCTGGAACATCCTCAACTCCAGCGGCGGAGAGGGCGAAATCATAGTCATCTCCGACGGCAGGGTGAAAGAGTACCCCGAAGTCTTCGAAGATTCGGTGAGGATGATCCAGGAGATGGAGGCGACGGTCCAGCTGGTAGAGGTCAAGTCTTTCCAGGACGCTCCTGGAGGGTTCAGGGATCTGGCCGCCATGTCCGGGGCCGAGTACCATCCCGCGGTCTATCCCGGGTCTGTGACCATAAGGGCCGAGGAGAGGCCAGAAGATGAAGAGCTGCCGGAGGAAGAGGAGATCCCAGCCGGCGGGTACGCCCTGATGATCACAAACCCGAACCACTACATAACCTCAGATCTAAGCCTAGCCGCCAACGCCACCGGGTTCAACGACGTCACCCCGAAATCTGGTGGGCAGAGGTTGGTGGTGATGCTCGACGGAAAGCCGATCCTCACCACCTGGAGGTACGGCCTTGGAAGAGTTGCGGCCTTCACCTCCGACGACGGCACCGCCTGGGCTCCGGAGGTCTACTCTGCCAAAAACTCAAGGCTCATCACTAGGACTGTTAACTGGGCGATCGGTGATCCCAGACCTGAGTCAGGGAGGATCGATGCCGAGGACGGATGGCTGGGAACCCCTCTCGAGATCACGATAACAAGCCCGAACCCTCCGAAGATCGGATCGGGACAGGTCGAGAAGGTAGGCGAGAACCGGTACAGGGCGGTTCTCACGCCTGAAAAGCAGGGGATATACAGCGTGGGCGATTACGGGATCGCCGTGAACTACCCCCTTGAGTTCAGGTACGTCGGGTTCAACCCTGACTTCTCAAGACTGATAATGTCGAACGGCGGGAAGGTATTCTCCGAGGCAGAGGT
>DUKF01000208.1 GCA_013329455.1 Methanotrichaceae archaeon
CGCATGAAGTCGGCCTGGCCGCCGATCCCGCTGTAGTGGACGCCGCCGAGGGATTCGGCCGTCGCCTGGCCTGAGAGGTCGATCTCCAGAGCGCTGTTTATCGCCGTCATGCCCCGATTTTGGGCTATCACCAGGGGGCTATTGGTGTAGTCTATCGATCTGAACTCGACGAGGGGGTTTTCGTCCAGGAACCTGTAGGTCTCTTCGGTCCCCATGCAGAAGGACGCGACGGTCTTTCCCCGGTCGATCCTCTTTTGGCTGTTGTCGACGACCCCAGCCCGCATCAGGTCGGCGATCCCGTCAGTGAAAAGTTCTGTGTGGACTCCCAGGTGCTTTTTGTTGGTGAGGTTTGATAAAATCGCGTTGGGAACGCTCCCGTAGCCCACCTGGATCGTGGAGCCGTCCTCGACGATTCTCGCCACGTACCCACCGATCCTCTGGGCGATCTCCCCAGTAATCGGGTCCTCGTACCCGAGAAGCGGCTCGTCGTGGTAGATGAGATAGTCCACGTCCTCGACATTGATGAACCCGTCACCATGGATCCGGGGCATGTTCGAGTTGATCTGGGCGACGACCATGGTGGCCGCCTCCACCGCCGATTTGACTATGTCGACGCTGATCCCCAGGCTCATGTAGCCGTGCTTGTCAGGAGGCGAGGTCTGGACGAGGGCGACGTCGATGGGGATGGCGCCTTTGCGAAATAGGGCTGGAACCTCCGAGAGGAATATCGGAGTGTAGTCGGCATCGCCCCGGTTGATGGCGCCCCTGCTCCGCGACCCGACGAAGAAAGAGTTGAGCCTGAAGTTTTCCCTGAACTTCTCCTCGGCGCAGGGAGCGATCCCCAGGGTCCAGACGTGGATCATCTCGGCGCCGAGGAGGGAGTTTGGCCATTTCTCGACAAACCTTTTCAGGGCTCCGACCAGGTACTGGGGCTCGCCGCATCCGGTGCCCACGAATATCCGGTCGCCCGGATGGATCTGCTCGAATATGGCGTTCTCCGGCCAGAATTTCTTCGGCCACCTCTTCCTCATATCCTCCGACTTTGAATTTTTTTCGCCCGGATTCAACGCCCATAACCCCCCAAAATCTGGTCAAAAGGCCCGGCAAAAACCGACAGCATGCAGCCTTCTGCTTGGGGGAAATATAGCAGGCCGTCATATTTATCCGTGTTGGTATAAAAATACGCTTAATTAATCATTAAAGAATCCCGGAGAAATCCAAACCATCAGTCCCTGTAGGAGGAGGAAGGGAAAGTTAACTCTTCACTTTCTCATAATATCGGGACCTGCTCGGCCAGGATTTGATCTTTCAGCCGCGGATGAAGCAACTTTAGGTGAGGAGGTCCACGCGCCTGTTTACGGCGTCCTCCAGCTCGTTTTTGAGGTGACCGAGGTCGAAGGAGGCTCTTTCTCCCCTCGAACTCGATCAGGATGTCGATGTTGCTCTCCTCGGCCATCTCGCCCCGGACGATGGAGCCGAAGAAGGCCGCTAGCTTGACCTAATTCTCTCGCAGAATCTCAAGTACTGCGTCACGCACAGACTGCATCTGATAGCTCATAAAATTCCCGATGTCATGTATGTATTCATGCCATTTTATTCGGTCGGCGTTCTGCTGTGTGGGCGCGAGGCTTCTGCCGTAACCATATTTGAGGCCAGAAGACCCGAGCATGAGCCTGAACTGAAGGAATCGTGGTCTAGACGACTGCGGACGGGGTGGTGAGAAGGTCATTGCCCAATGGTATTGTACACCTATAACCGAAATTACTAAGTATTGTTAAATAAGTAGTTTTTACGTGTACACGGACACATTAATCGCTATACTCGCATTTATTAATGCCCTTTTTATGGGGTGGGAGGCTATTGCAGACGAGTCCGATAAAAGAAAAGCCACGGATTTGATTTATAATGTACGAAATTTTCACGAATATGTGCTAAGTATACCTAAATTATATATAAAATCTCTAGACCGAATTTTTGGAGATTTTTGGAGTGTTCGCCGTTTATTTATATCATGGGTTATATCAATAACATCCGTTTCATTAGTTGGGCTATATTCATTTTTTATCCAAACAAAACACGATTTTTGGGTGACCCCACCCTTCGATCCAAGTCCTATTTTGTATTTATATGCAGTAGTTTTTATTGTTAATTGTATTCCAGATTATGTATCTCTTCAGGAGACAATGTATATCCTCCACACAGAAAAGCTTGATAGTATAAAATTTCTAATTATGTTGCTCATCTTTGACATTTTTCTAACAGCAGTTATATTTATTTTGCTTTCGGGATTAATTATCTATTATCTATTTGAGAATCAATACACTTCATTTTTAGGGTTCTTATTAGAATATTCATATGAATGTAAACCATTTTTTGGCGTTGTTAGTACTTTATTTATATCAACATTTGCCACTTCAATTTGGTTGTACTTTTTTGTATTAGCTATGATCACATCATACGTTTTAGGGAAATCAGGTGTGAAATTAATATCTATACTTCCAAGAAAAAAATATCCATTTATTACAATGGGCATTTACGCTTCATTACCTTTCATTATTATATATATAATGGTCAATTTGGTGGAGATTATATAAAATGAATCGCATACCATTGCATAAAAGGCGCTTGAGGTTTTTGAAACCGGTATCTATCATAGTAATTGTATTCGGTCTTATTTTGTGGTCGGATTTGCCAATTCTTAAAATTAATAATCGTGATGATAATAGCCATCCTAAAAATGTGTCATATGGACCGGTTTTCGATCAAGTGGTAGAAATTCATAACAATTTCCCTTTATCTCCGATGTATGGGCCTGTCGGAGGCATTTTTGAAGTCTTTTTGATTCCTCATAGTTCAGAATATAAAATTATTTATGGAAATGGCACGTACAAAGGTAATGATTGGGTGGGTTACGTCCACCTGAAAAATATCACTGAAAACAACAAAGGCTACACTATAAAAGTTTATCGTACTCAAAATAATAAACTTTCTATTAAAGAATTCTGGTTAGCTAAAGAGGTGGAGTTGCCTGTGGAGGGGGACTTGATTTTGTTCAGGAGAAGTCCTGGAACAGCTGAAATATCTTTCAAGCCAAAAAATTCTATGGTATATTTTAATGCTACATTGAAAAATTACTTCAATGAACCTGTTAAGGTTAAGCAAGTTGTATATATTTATAATAAACCGATCAAATACAATGATCTAACTAACCATACCCAAGATAGCGAATTTGAGATTATAAGTTCTCAAAGTAAGTATATCGGCCCTCATGGATATGCAAAATTCTGTATGGGACCGGTTCATATTAAAAAGAATGATGATAGATACTTTTCGATGTTTCCATACCTTTATGACTCGGAGGGATGTCTTGTCGCATACGAAGTACAAGTGGATTGGACGAAATTTGAAACATTAAAAGAGCCACTTAAACATCAAATTTTAAATTAAGTCATATGTTGAAGGCCAGGGTTCCAGAGTCGAAAATCTCAAAATATCACAGCATTGGTCCAAGCCACTATCATCGGCCTGCTGGTCATACTTGCTTTTTAATTGGCCTGGATTGAGTGCATGTCCATTATATTTGCCAACCAACCCGCCCAACTCCAGCGCCTAACCCGACCCTCCAGGAGGTGGCCAGCTCTTTTCCTCGCCGCCCGGGGGTGCGGTGGCCGGTCTTCCGAGACGTTTATCAATGCCGAAAGATAAGATATCAGTGGAGTGTGCAAATTTGAAGAGCTTGAAAGGAACCCAAACTGAGAAGAACGTCCTGACGGCATTTTCGGGAGAATCCCAGGCGAGAAACCGATACAACTTCTTCGCCTCCAAGGCGAAAAAAGAGGGCTACGAGCAGATCTCCGGCATATTCACGGAGACCGCCGAAAACGAGAAGGAGCACGCGAAAAGGCTCTTTAAGTTCCTCGAAGGCGGCGAGGTCGAGATCTCGGCCGCCTTTCCCGCAGGCGTCATCGGAACGACGACGGAGAACCTCAAGGCCGCGGCCGCCGGCGAGAACCATGAGTACGTCCACATGTACCCCGAGTTTGCAGACAAGGCCGACGAGGAGGGCTTCAGCGAGATTGCGGATACGATGAGATCGATAGCCAAAGCCGAAAAGCAGCACGAAAAGAGATATCTTACCCTTCTCAAGAACATTGAGACCGGGAAGGTCTTCAAGCGCGACAACGTCGTTAAGTGGAAGTGCAGAAACTGCGGCTACGTCCACGAAGGCACCGAGGCTCCGGAGGAGTGCCCGGCCTGCGCCCACCCGAGGGAATACTTCGAGCTTCTCGCCGAGAATTACTAGAAATGGAGAAATCAGCGGAATCCTGGGACTCGGCGGAATCGGGGGATAGAAGAAATCCGGAGTCGAGGAAATCCGAGGAATCGGGAAAATCGAAGAATCAGGAAAAATCAGGGAATCGAGGAAATCCGGGGGATCAGGAGGACCAGCAAATCAGATGGTCCTCCCCCGGAATCTCGACGGCATTTGATCTGCGGAGATGGGAAAAAACAATTTATGCAACGGTTACGACGACCTCCATAACCGTTTCACTTAACTCTGGGTGCACCATCACCATTTCTTCCGTGGGAACGCCGTTTTCTATGTTCTCTTCACCACGGCTCGGGTCCGGCTGTCCTCCTTCAAATCCGCTGCCCAAAAGCTGGTTCTCTTCGGTCCCAGCATCGTAGTTTTCGGCATCCGTAGTCGACGATAGTTCCATTCCATCCTCGTCCACCAGCTCGACGGCGTCCAGCAGGGCATATCCGTCGTTAGTGCCGACGTCCATCATCACTCCTGAGAGGTAGAGCGGCATTTTTGACGTCTGGAAATCCATGGGCATAGAAGCGTTCATTCCGGGGAGGATCGGCGCATCTACGGTGTACACTTTAATCGCGCCATCGAGACCCTCGACGTAATCAGCGAAGTCCGCATTGCTTCCGTATTCCGCCAGTGATTCCAGCGCTGGGGGCGCTATCTCACCCTCGAAGTTCAGGCTGAGGTCCGCGGTATGCACGACGAATACCCCTGGAGAAAGGGGCTGCGAATCGTGGACGTTCATGATCATCACTTCGAAGGCATACTCCATCCCTTCTTGGGCCCCGTCTTCGTCATCATCCATCTCGAGCTCTTCATAGGCGCTCTTCATGGACTCTTCGGAGGCACAGACAGAAAATGCTGGCACGACGAATAACAGCACCAGCAGACTCACTAAAATTCCTAGCGCTTTCATAAAGCAACCTCCTTTTAATAGGATGCTTACAAACATATATAAATTTCCATTGAGAACGATATAATATCAGTCGCTGTCTCTCACAAGGATTATATTAGATTGAAATTTATACATAGAATAATTAATCTTCAGTCAATTTGAAGATCGAAGACATAATAGGAAAATTTCCTATTTTTTGTAAAGTTTTCAGTCTCGTCCAAGGGATCTAAGGGTTCCACGACGGCGTTCCAGGAAGTCCTCTTCATTTTTGAGGCACTCGATTTCCTCAAACGAGATCTAATCTGTGCGGCCGGGTCGAATTCGCACGTCGCATGCCGGACAAAGAAAATAGTTTAAAAAATATTTCTAATAGAATGACGGTCCCGGAAGTCATGCTCCAAAATGAGATCACGAGTGCGATGAAATAATAGTCGATTCTCGGCCTTTGTAAGAGGATTGTTCGACGTTAAATATTCTGAGAAATCTGAGAATCTTAGACTCTCAGATCCTCATCCTCTCCCTCTTCGCGAACAGCTCGCACGCGATCTTCTCAAGACCAAGCTCCGCCTCCATCGCCCTGATCTCCTCGGCCTTCGCACGCGTCATAGGCTTTTTCGGCGCGGCGCTGCAAGCTCCGGCATCCGCCGTCGCGCGATAAGTCCCGATCTTTCGGGCAAGATCCATGATCTCTGATTTGTCCATGGCGATGAGGGGGTGGTAGACTGGTAGGTCGATCCCCGACTGCTCGGCCATGATGTTCGCCGGCGTTTGGGACGCGACCTGCCCCAGGGAGTAGCCGGTCACAACCCCGAAAGCCTCCTCCTCTTCCATCACCATGCGGGCTATCCTGTACATCAGCCGTCGGCATAGGAGGCATGTGGCGCGAGGCTCGGCACCGCTAATCTTCTCAAGGCCCTTTCCTATCGGAACTATGACGAAGTTTATCTTTCGGCCTGAGGTCCAACGCTTCAGGGCCTCCGCCGACTTTAAAGCCTGGGGGAGGGCGTCGACGTAAGGCCTTGGATCAAAATAGAGGAGCGACACGGGAGTGCCTCGGCGCATCATCATCCAGGCGGCAACGGGCGAATCGATCCCCCCGGAGATCAGAACGAGCATCCTGGACTGGGTGCCGAGGGGCAGGCCTCCGACGCCCTTGACGATTTCCGTAAACACCAGGACCTTTTTCTCTCTCGCCTCGACGAATATCTCTAGCTCCGGATCTGTCAGGTCCACATTCGCTCCGGTCCTCTCCTGGACGGCGCTTCCGACCTCGACGGCGATCTCGGTGCTCGATATCTCGCCTCCGCCTCGCCGAGACCGAATGGCAAAGGACTTTGGACGGCGCTCGGCCGCGATCTCCGAGGCGACTTTTGCGACCTCCTCGATGTCCGGCTCCGCAGTCCAGACGGGGCTTGCTGAGACCACCCCAAAAACGTCGGCGACGATCTGAGGGGCTCTGGAGTCAGAGGCCGCAACGAAGATCCTGCCCCTTTCCAGGGACATCCTGTGATCTATTCCGGCCTCCTTCAGGTTGAAAACTATGTTGGAGGCGAGGATCCTCTCCCAGCTCTTCCTGGTCCAGGCGTCCTTGAGGGCGATCTCGCCGTACCTGACCAGGACCGAGTCGAAAGAGATCATTTCGGCATTTTTACCTGGCTATGGCCTTTGCGGACCTTGCTATCTTCCTTCTCCTCGTTCCGGAGGAGGTGTACTTCTGCATGGGTCCTGGGTTCTTGTGAGATGACTCGGATCTGGCCACCAGTCTAATCTGTCCCTTTCTTCCCTTAATCTTGGTCCATTCTGTGCTTCCTGTCTTTCCCATAAGCCGTAACTATCCGGACCGGTCTTAAATAGGTTTCGAGGGAAGGTGTGAAAAGGGCCCAGGTCCGGTTTCCAGAAGAGGGTCGAAACTAGAGGCCACTAGATAACTCTTTTAACGGGATGCGCCATTTACTCCAACGTGAACCATGAGATAGCCCTTCCCAAGATCCAGGTCAGCAAGTCCACAGCTCTCGTTCTTCTGGGACTTGGGATCTATCTCGCATACCTCCGATGGCTTGGATTTGGTCAGGTCGCTGAAAGTCTGGACAACGTGAACCCGATGCTCTTCTTCGCGGCCCTGCTCCTATCCCTCTTAATGGTGGCCTTCAACGCCCTTTCGTGGAGGAGAGTGGCCGAAGAGCTAGATTACGGGGCGTCTTTCAAAGACCTCTTTCTGATCTACCTCTCCAGCATCTTCATGAACAACCTCATCCCTTCGGGGAGCTTCTCGGGAGAGACGGCCCGCGTCTACTTTCTGAGCAAGATCGATGGTGCCTCTCGTTTCGACGCCAGCTTTGCATCAGTCGCCGCCAGCAGGATCATCACCGCTGTCCCCTTCATCCTCGGCAT
>DUKF01000095.1 GCA_013329455.1 Methanotrichaceae archaeon
GGTCGAAACCCGCGCGCATCTGGTGGGCCACGCCCTCCGGCTCTCAGGCCGAAGCTCCGGCACTATTGAGGCGAAGGTCGTCATCGGGGCCGACGGCCCAAGCTCCGCCACCGCCAGAGGCGCGAAAATGGCACTCCGGCAAGAGGTGGGCGTCTGCATCGAGTACGAGATGGCCGACGTCGAGATCGACCCGGCGGCCGCTGAGATGTACTTTGGGACGAGGTGCGCGCCCGGAGGGTACGCCTGGATAATTCCCCTCGGAAAGGACGTCGCGAACGTCGGCGTCGGCACGAGACCCGCCTACCTCCAGGGAAAAAGGCTTCGCGACGTCCTCGACACCTTCATCCGGGACCACCCGATCGCGAAGGAGAAGCTTCAAAATGGCGAGGTGACAGCGGTGATGAGGGGGCTCGTCCCGGCAGGCGGCATGCCGCCCGCGATTCAGAAGGAGAACGTCCTTCTGGCAGGAGATGCCGCGGGCCAGGTGATGGCGACCTCCGGCGGGGGGATACCTCTCGCGATGGTGGGGGGGCAGGCGGCAGGAGATGTCGCGGCCCGGTACATTGAGGGCGTTGGCGTCCTCGGCGAGTACCCGTCGCGCATCTCGACGGAGATGGGAAAAGAGCTTGAAAACTCTGTCAGGATCAGGCAGATCGTCGACAAGATGATGAAAAGCGACCGGCTGATGGACACGCTCTTCGCGATGCTGCCATCCGACCAGATGAAAGCCACCCAGAGGGGACAGATCCCTAAGGCGCTGGACAGGGTGCAGGATCTCGTCGCGAACCGATGAGCGAGGTATCAAATTCGTCAGGTGACGGTGCAAGAAGCCCACAAAACTGCCGCGGAACGACCGCGCCACCGAACGACCTTTTCCACCAATTTTTCTCGAGCCGCGATTTCTCAGGTCGTGATCACGGCCATGGTGACCAGAATCAAAGACGCGGTCCCCAAAACGTCCATCACGCTCGTGATCATCGGTATCGTCACGTTGTCGGGATCGACCCCGATCTTAACGAAGAAGTAGGTGAAGTAGTAGGTTACGAAGATGGCCAAGAGGGTGGTGAATAGCCCCGCCACGAGACATATGAAGATTATCTCGCCAAATCCCAGGGCATCCATCCCGAAGGCCTTCGAGACGACGTAGGCAAGGAACCCCAGTGTGGGGAAAATCAGGACTGAGAGAAGAAGGGTGTAGCTGAAGTTGGTCCTGGTCTCGCCTTCGGGCCTTCGGCCCATCTTGATCATCCCCAGGTGATAAGCTGAAGTGAGCCGGGAGGAGAGGATTCCGCCAAGGTTTCCGCCCTCCGCGTTGAAGACCGGAATCAAAAGCAGAACCGTGGAGAAGGCTATCAGCATCTCCTCGGTCATCCCCATGAATATCCCGGCCACGGTGGCAAGGGCCGTGGAAAGCACCAGCACGGGCAGGGACTGCCTTACGATCCTGACCATAATCAGACGACCCGATCCCAAACTGTAGACCAAAGCCGCGGTGGAGAACATTACGAAAAGAAGGGTCATCGCCCTCGCCAGAGGATAGCTCATCATCGAAACCAAGATTGCGGAGGCGAAAAGTAGGGGGATTGTGATCACGTCACCCGCAGCGGTGATCAGGGGCACGGAAATGTTATCCGGGTCCCACCCCTTCTTGAAGCTCTGGTTGATCATTACCAAGGTGAAGGCCAAAAGGACCACGCCAGAGAGGAGACTGCTAACGACGGCTATCAGCACCAGATCGTAGATGCTCATCGTCTCCAGCCCAGCGACCTGACCGAACCCTTTCACCACAAAGGCGAGAACTAGGGGCATGAAGAGGGTCTGAACGGCAACACCACCCACCTGCTGGCGGAGGGCCTCGGACCTTTCTAGGGGGGGCGAGATCTCGCCGGTGTGAAAGCTTGTGCCCAGCCTCGCCCCGAAAGAGCCAAAGATGTTGCCCCGCAGGTTTATGGAACTGGGTATCAGAATGATCAGGCCCGGATACAGGGCCAAAAGGTAGGACATCTTGGCTATCGAGAACCCGGCGAAGATGTCCGCCGCCGCGCAGATGACGAGGGCAAAAAAGCTCTGTTTTACGATCTTCGAGACGTTACCGAGGGAGGAGGTGAAGTTATCGTTCGCCTCCGAGGGCATGGCCACTAAGAGGGACTGGTCCGCCCCAGCCCGAGAGAGCAACGACAAGTCTTCCGCCGCCTCGAACTCCACCATGTTTAGCACCTCGCCAAGATCTAGGCGGGGGTTCTGGTTGATGGGCCTCTTCTACCATGCCAATATCCTCCGACATCTCATCTGGAGTTATGCAGGACCTTCGACTTTCCTCGAAAGCCAGCTCTTCAAAGACCTCTCGCCATGCTGCGATGGTCTTTTTCCGGAGCGGTGATTGTTCCGGTCGAACTTCCATATCGGCCTGCAAACCCGCGGCGCCGCGTCTCAGGCGAACCGCCGCCGTCTCCGCTATCGTCGCGAATCGAGGCGACATGCAAGACAAAGTTCTGATTTCAAGCCTGGATCGCTCATTCAGAGGGGGCCGCTCCTAGCAGCTCGTCCACTGATTTTGCGCCGCGCTCTGCGATCTTGACATTGATCTGACCGACGTCGGCCGATATGTCGCGACCGTGGACGGACTTTCTCCTCCTGCACCCCTTCACCAAGGAATGGTACCCGGTTCCGCCGGTGATCAGGATCTTTCTCCGCTTGGATCCGGGAAGGTCATGACGAAGCGGAAAGCCCTCGCGATCGCTTCCTCCAGTGATCTGTACCGTGTAGCCGGTCATGCCGACGGCATCGCCTTCGACGACGTCGCCGATCTTGCGGCCAAGGAACTTGTTGGCGGCGGCGTCCTTCGCCTCCACCTGGTAAGCTTTCCCGCTCTGGGGATCTGAAATAACCACTCTGAAGTCCATTTTTTCTCCTCGCAACTGAACAGGGCCACACTACGGCTCCTCAACTTATAAAACCTTATCCGGGATCAAGCGACGACCAGATCGATCGCGTCATCAATCGGCAGACTTCGGCACCTTCTCTCTACCCGTCACCGGCCCGACCTCGGATATGGCGCGGTGAGAGGGTACTTCCTCAAGGTATGTTCCCTCATTTAGGGGTCTGTCCACCACCACAGCGTAGATCCTGTAGACCGTCCCCTCCTCGACCTCGCACCTCGTAGACCAGCGGCCGTCGCGGTTCGGCTCCACCCTCTTTCTCACCTGGAGATGATCGTCGTCGTACCTGACCAGGACGTATACCTGCTTCTTTGTGCCGCGGATCCTGCTGGATTGACCCTCGACGAGACCAGCCCACCTGTCCTCTCCGTCCCTGGGGAAACTTATCTTGACTGAGTTGGTGAGCCGCGACCTGGCCCAGGTGGCGATGCTTCCCGATCCGATCAGGAAAGAGAGAAGGGCTACGACGATGAGAAATTTTCTGTAGTTCTCCTCCCAGAAATCGTTACCAATTGCCGATGTGGATGTGACGTTCCCAGAGCCGTCCGCCTCAATTGAGGGACGGGGCTCCTGGGAAGGTGAGACGGCCGGGGCCCTTTCCGACTCGTTTGTCGCGAAGGTGGCGGGCTGCCTGGTGGTGAGGGTGATGGGGATCGTCCTTGTACCCTCAGAGAAGTCGACGATATTGAACCAGTTCCAATAGCCATCGAGATAAACCTCTACGAGGTGGCTCTCCGGCTCCACCGTCGCGATGAAGGGGGTGACGCCGTAGAACATCCCGTCGATGTAGACCTCAGCTCCAGGAGGATCGGAGACTATAGGAACCCTCACGTAAGGGGGTTTTTCGTCTTCGCTCTGCACCACCGCGATTTGAGATCGGTCGGAGCCGTCGTCTTCCTTCAGGGCGTCTTGCGAAAGACCCATGCCTTCAGACTCAGCTGGCGAATCGAACAGGGGCACCTCCTGGGATGCTGACGGCTGAGACGATGCCGTCTGAGAAGCTTGACCAGAGGAAATTCGACCATCTGCGGCCTCGACCGAGTCCATCGAACTTATTCGCGCCTGATCTATCAGCTCGTCGATGTCGACGGGGCCGTCGCCGGAATATCCGATTCTGTAGATGGGCCGCGGCCCCGATCCAAGATTGATCATGTCGGAACTTCCGGACTCGTCACATAGTGTGACGCCCATAAATATGGCGATAAAAGCCGCATACAGAAGCAAGGGCGCCATTAGAAGTCGAATTTCTCGAATTAACATCCCCACAGCCGACCCTTCGGCATAACAGATCTTATACTCTATGGTCAGATTCAACGGAGCTCTTTCATCTTGCCATAGTCCTGCAGAGAAGAAATGGGCATCGTCCTGATATCGATTCCCAGCTCCTCGGCCGCCACCACGGCGTTTACGCCGCCGAAGAATGCGATGCCCACTTTCCCAGCGCCCACAGGGCACCCCATGTTCGGTTCCCCAGGCTCGCTGATCTTCATCAGGCCGTCAATCCCAGCTCCTTTTGCCCGGTCCAGCAGATCACGAGCCTGATCGACCGCAGCCACCGGAATCTCCCTCAAGTTGGCCAGCGTCCAGCCGTTGCCGGTGCTCACGGCCTCACTGACCTGCGTGGTCTTTCGCGATATGAAAACCCTCATGGGATCCAGAGATGAGCCCGCGTAAGCTATCAGATCCGTGAACTCGGAGGGGACCCCATTTTTAACTTCAACGACGCCCGCAAAGGTTGTATTGACCGGAATTCCGCCCCGAAGGAGCATCCCGTCTATGGTGATGCTACAGACGGTGGAGATGCCCAGTAAACCTCCGGGTATTTGCAAAGCTCCCATCTCCTCGCCTTCGTCCTGGATCAAAACCCTTCTGCTCACCGTAAAGCCCGCATTGTAGACCCGTTTCATTATCTCCAGGGTCCTCTCATAATCCCTCTTGTCCAGAAGGCTGGTATTGACAACCACCCTGTTGCTCTCGGAATCGGGATCGAAGCTCGACCGGTACATATACTCCTCGATCCGGGTGTTGACAAAGCCGATCCTGTCATCCACCAGGGCGTCGGACAGCTCCGTCTTTCCGAGGAGTGTGAGGGTGCGACCGCTGTAACCCTCCTTCTTGGTGAACCCCAGCTCGTCCATTATCTTGAGGTTATACCTGACGGCCCGCTCCCCAACCTCGTACCCCCTGTTGGAGAGCTCGTCGGAGATGGCTCTAGCACCAATGGGCTTATCCGACGCGTTTATCACCCTGAGAATCTCTATGAGCCTCCGCTGGCTCGTATGGGGCTTGGTGAGCAGCTTCATCTGAGAATCCCTGACGGGGAAGCGCATATATATCTTATGCAGATAGACCTGCAGAATACGCTGCAAGCCTGGGAGCGACAAGGAAGTCCCGTGGGGTAGTGGTCAATCCTGCAGGCCTTTGGAGCCTGGGACGGTGGTTCGAATCCGCCCGGGACTATTCCGCTCTCGGGATTTTTGCAAGCGTTCCGATCCTGAATCAGAAACATACATATAGAGGGCCAAAGTTTGGGTGATGGTGGCCCGGCCCCCCGAAGCCGCTAGTGAGCTTACGGGAAGATCGGACCTGAAGATCGAGTGCTCCGGTAGTGTAGTCCGGCCAATCATTCCGGCCTTTCGAGCCGAAGACCCGGGTTCAAATCCCGGCCGGAGCATTAGAGCCCTTTTTTCCATTTTCGCGAAAGACTATCCCCAAAAAATTTTTATCGATAAGTTTTATCTCTGATTAAAAGCGACTTTAGCTCAGTTCTCCAAGCAACACAATAGAGGAGGGAGTCAAACGCAGAAAAGACTAGCGATATTGTTGATAATCTGCATGACCCTGGTGGGCATGGCAGGCGCTGCTAACTATATGTACGAGAAAGCAAACGTCAAAGGCGTTGGCTACAAGAACGTAGAGACCATAATCCAGACCCAGACCGGCCTGGCCGGAAACAAGCTCGTCGAGAAGGAGTCCGGAAGCGGCAACGTCATCACTGAGAGGACAGAGATCGAGGCTGAGAGAGACCCCTTAGGACCTGAATGCTTACATGTAGTGTCGGAAGAAGAATTCAAATACATCGAGAATGGGAGTTGTGAGGACTACATCAACTTCACCAAGGAAGCTGAGTTCGAGTACATGCCCGTTAGCTACCAGACCGGGACCTACGATCAGAAGTGGATCGAGAAGCTCTGCGTCCAGAACTACTACATCGGAGCTGTAGTGGTCGAGATGTACACCCACGCCGAGCACCTCCAGAAGAACACTGAGGTTAAGACCAGAAGGGATTGCAGCACGCCCGACTATTACGGCTATACTAATGGGTGCGGCAACTGCACCGGCGCCCTCGAGGCGAACTTCAACTCCAACGTCATCGGTGTCGCTCACATCGGATGGCTGTCCAAGGACGTAACTACCAACGACAAGGGCAGACACCCCGAGTACGGTCGGAGCGTTGAAGACCTGACCGGTGTCTTCTCGATAGAGAAGTTCATTCAGCTCTGGGGCAACGACACCTGCGGTGATGTCCAGGTCGACTGGCTGCCCTGCATCTGAACGCTGGAGTTCCCGGCTTCTTTTTTTATTTTTTCATTTGATATTTTCGAAGGGGATTCCGAGCAGGCATGTTGATGCCCGCTCTTGTTGCTCTCAAAAGCTCCAAACTGCTCTTTCAGAGAGCCACTGATCAGATATTTAATTTTCTACCAGTTGTGCTCAGAATACCGACGACAAAGTATAACTACTTGGATGAAACTCTGGAGAGTATGTCACATTGCTCAAGCGATGCAATCTATTCAGCAGTGTGATACCTGAGCGGGCTATATCGTCAGCGAAGTTAACCAGCTGAGATAGAAGCGCCGCAATTTATCGATCAAACGTATAGGTGGGAGAACAACGAGGAGAGAACTAGCTATTTTGTTGGTCCTTGGCATGGCCCTTGTGGGCATGGCAGGCGCGGCCAACTACATGTACGAGAAAGCCAACGTCAAGGGCGTCGGCTACAAGAACG
>DUKF01000234.1:0-1458 GCA_013329455.1 Methanotrichaceae archaeon
CAAGAGAGCCCATCGACCAGCCCAGGACGTGGGCTTGCTCGATTTCGCGAATGTCTAAAAGGCCTGCGGCATCGTCGGCCATCTCCTCTATCGAGAAGTTTCCGGAAGGCGCAGTCGAGTATCCCATGCCCCTGTTGTCGAAGACGATAACCTTGTACTTCGAGGATAGCTTGTCCAGGAACCTGGGCGGCCAGAGGTCCATCGTCGATCCATACCCCATGATCAGTACCAGCGGCTCGCCCTCGCCGAAGGTCTTGTAAGCTATCTCGATGTCGTTTACTTGAGCCTTTTGAATTGTGGCGTTTTCGGACACAAGTTCCACCTCCCCTTCTGACGCTCCGTATGAGGCCGAGACTGAAACAGCCGATATCATCGCCATAACCAAAAGCATCGAAAAAACCCATTTCATCTTTGATGATTTGTTGCGTAAATATTTAATTATGACTCTGGATCCGACCTGTGGTCGGCGAGAAGAAGATGGTGGCGATTGGCCGGGCTCTCATCACGAAAGCCTGCTCTCCTCCTTTTGGACGAGCCCTCCAGCGCCCTCTCGCCGAAGCTAAGAGATCAGGTCTTCGGAAAGGTGGCCAAGATCAACGATATCTGGACCGCTATCATGATGGTGGAGCAGAACGCCAAGAAGGCTCTCTCCATATGCGATCGGGGCTACGTGCTGGAGATGGGACGGAATCGCTACGAAGGGCCCGGGAAGAGCCTTTTGGAGGACGCCGACGTGAGAGGGCTGTACCTGGGAGGGTAGAAGCTTTTCTTTTCAGCCTACAAACAAAAAAGCCAGTGAAAAAGAGGATAGGGCGCGGAAGTCGCCCTTCCCCCTCTAAGCGACTGTCGCACAGTTGGCCTGGCTGCAGTTGGCTCCGATGACTATATCGTTTCCGATGGAAGTCTTGATGTGCCACTGCGGCTCTTTGACCTCTGGGGTCAACGGCCAGCTGAGGCTCATATTTACGAAAGTATCGCCGCAGTTCATCGACTGCATAATGGCGATCGCCCCTTCATAGTCCACCATGTAGCTGTCAAAGGCTTGAACACCCAGAGGACAGTCCACCTCCATGGCTCTGGTCAACCCTATCATAGGGGCCTGGGCACTGTAGTAGCTGTAACATTTTCCGTCATCGGCCCTGTAGGTGACGTCCCATCCCAGAACGTCCTTGGCGGTTTTACCTTCAGAGTTGTTGATCCGGGCGACCTTTGAGATCAGGCCTTTGGATTCGACGGGGGGCTTGCACCCATCCTCTATGGTCCATCGACTGCAGTTAGAGGGCCCGCAGTCGCCATCAAAGTACTTCTGCTCTTCGCATTCGGAGCAGTCGTCGAAGACGCAGACCGCGTACTCAGAGGTCGAGGTTCCCATATCTTCCACCCTGTTCTCGATCTTGTAGCCCTGCTTTTCGCAGTAAGTGAAGTTCTGGCCGCACTTGCCCCGATAGAAATCCCAGG
>DUKF01000234.1:1498-15745 GCA_013329455.1 Methanotrichaceae archaeon
GCTGGCGCCACGAGAATGGCCAACGCCAGAACCGCAATTTTGAATATGTCCATCAAATTCACCTCTGTATATAACGGGGACACTGCGGTATATAAGAATTTTCAAACGTCGGTTGAAAACAGCGTCATTCTTATAGAATTACCATCGCCTTTATCTCTGGGATCGGCTTCTTTTGTATCGAGGGAAATTTGATATAGAGACAGGGGTCAGGTCGTTTCAGGGAGGGGTTTGCGATAAAAGAGGAGATCTGGATCGAGAAGTACAGGCCTACGAGCCTGGATGACATGGTGGGCCAAGAAGAGATAGTGAAGAGGCTCAAGTCCTACGTCAGGAGCAGAAACGTCCCCCATCTGATGTTCTCAGGGCCGCCAGGGGTGGGAAAGACCGCCGCCGCCATCAGCATGGTGAAAGAGCTCTTCGGCGAAGACTGGCGGGGCAACTTCATCGAGCTGAACGCCAGCGACGAACGCGGGATCGACGTTGTGAGGCACAAGGTCAAGGACTTTGCCAGGACCGCACCCCTGGGCGGCGCCGAGTTCAAGGTGATCTTCCTCGACGAGGCCGACGCTCTCACCAACGATGCCCAGAGCGCTCTCAGGAGGACGATGGAAAGGTACAGCTCCATTTGCAGGTTCATTCTGTCGTGCAACTACTCCTCCAAGATAATCGAGCCGATCCAGTCGAGGTGCGCCGTCTACAGGTTCAGGTCCCTCTCCGACGAAGCCGTCACCGAAAGGATGAAGAAGATCGCCAAGGACGAGGGCGTCAAGGTGACCGAGGGGGGGATGAATGCGATAGTCTACGTCGCAAGGGGCGACATGAGAAAGGCGATCAACGCACTCCAGGCGGCATCTTTGATGGAAGATTCCGTGAGCGAGGAGACGATCTATCAGATCACCGCCACCGCACGGCCCGAGCAGATCAAAGACCTGATCGACTCCGCCCTCGCCGGCAAGTTCACCCAGGCGAGAAGCCTCCTCGACGAGCTCCTCCTGGTCCAGGGGCTCTCGGGTGAGGACGTTATAATCCAGATCCACCGGCAGATGCTCAGACTCATGGACTCAGATGAGATTTCCGCCTCCACCATGGTGAAGCTGATGGATAGGATCGGAGAGATCGATTTCAGAATGACGGAAGGAGCCAACGTGCGGATACAGCTGGAGGCTCTCCTCGCCTACTTCGCTCTCGCCGGATCTGTTGGAAAGTGAAGTGAACTCAATGTACCTAATTCCCTTTTTTTGGGCGGCCACGACCCTTGCCATCGTGACGGTCTGCGCGGTTCTGTCGAAGAGATACGGGGTCGAGATCGCAGTCGGTGTCTTCGCCTCCCTGACGGTCCTGGCCAACCTGATCGCCGTCAAGACGATCACCTTCGGCCCGTTCATCGCGCCAGCGGCGGTTCTCGTCTACGCCTCGACCTTCCTCATGACCGACATTTTGAGCGAGCTGTTCGGAAAGGAGAAGGCCAGGCTAGCGGTCTGGACCGGCTTTATCGCAAACCTCATGATGCTCGTCTCGGTTCTGATCGCGGTCCGTTGGTCGGCATCGCCGGTGATGGACCCAGGACTTGCAAGCTCCTTCGATACGGTATTCGGCTTTGCCCCAAGGGTGATCGCAGCCTCGATGGTCGCATATCTCGTGAGCCAGCATCACGACGTCTGGGCTTACAACTTCTTGAGGGATAAGACCGGAGGAAGGCACCTATGGCTGAGGAACAACGCCTCGACGATGGCGTCCCAGCTCGTCGACACAGTGATCTTCATCAGCCTCGCCTTTTACGGCCTGATTCCAAACTCCGTCCTAATTGAGCTGATGGTAGGCCAGTACGTGATAAAGGTCCTGATCGCGGCCCTCGACACGCCCTTCATGTACATGGCGGTGGCGGCGGCCCGAAGAGCGGAATGAGGGAAGGGCCCTCCAGCTCCAGAGGCCTTTCCCCCCATTCCGCCAGCTGTTTTTTTTGTTTCAATTTCGAGATCTCTGGCGTTGGAATCTGAGGAAGACCGAAACGCTTATCGCCAGTATGGACCTGATAGTGTAAGCGAAGTTGGAATGTTCTTGGAGGAAGAAGATATGCCCGAGTTTGCAAACCCCTTTGCAGGTCTAGCCAACGACCGGAAGCTCACCCAGGAGGAGCTGATCAGAGCCGTGAGGTACATGGTCTCCGCCGAGTACGAGGCGGTCCAGCTTTACATGCAGCTGGCAGAGTCGACGGACGACGAGCTGGCCAAGGCGGTCCTGGTGGACATCGCCGACGAGGAGAGGGTCCACGCAGGCGAGTTTTTGAGGCTCCTCAAGGAGCTGGCCCCCGACGAGGAGGATTTCTACATGGAAGGATACGAAGAAGTCGAGGAGATCATCGAGGACCTGAGAGAGTAGATGAGGCCGGGGTTTATGCACCACCCGAATTTATCGGGCTTTGGCACCCCGCTCTCATCTATTTTTAGTGCAGAAACATTTTTTTCCAATCCAACCATCTTAAGATGGGATTGTAATTCTGTGGAGAGTAAAATGAATAAGTTATTGATCTTTACCATCTTTTTGTTGCTGGCCTTCGTAACTGGCTCCGTTTGTCAGAATGATTCCGTAAGTGAATCTGATCAGCCCGAAATAAATGCCACCGGCATGGTTTACAATGTTGTGGACGGCGACACCTTCAACGTAACCGATTTCGGCAGAATCAGACTGGCGGACGTCGACTCGCCAGAGATGGACACCCCGGAGGGCGAGGCCGCAAAGCTCTACACCCAACTCCACCTCCAAGGCAAATCGGTCCGCCTGGACGTAGACGATCGGAGGGGAACCGACCAGTACGGCCGATCGGTCTGCGTCGTCTACCTGGAAAGCCCGACTGGAGAGGTCGCTGAGAACTTCAACCGAATGCTGGTGGACGACGGCCACGCCGTGGTCAAAGATTACAAGGACAACGAGTTCGATCCGTTGGACTGGTGGCCCTCCTTTCGCCAGGTGGTCATCGGCGAGGTGGAGCTGAACCCAGCCGGTGGCGACAGCGACCCGGACTGCGAGTGGGTGAAGATCTTTAACCGAGGCGAGGAAAAGGTGGACGTCGGCGGCTGGACCCTTTCCACGACCTGCGGAAAGTGCATCACACTAACCATCCCCGAAGGGACCGCTATCGAGCCCAGCGAGAGATATCTTGTGACCAGAGAATGCCAATGGCTGGACAACTCCGACGAATCGATCGTCCTGAAGACGGACACGAACCTGGAGGTGGACAGAACCCTGCCTCTCAGCGACGACGATAACGACGGCCAAATCTGGTTTTTGAACGAAGATGGCACCAAGTGGCGTTACGGTTGGCCGTGACGATGGAGGACGGCTGCATGAAAATCCTCTCAGCATTAGCGATCTCGTTGATTTTGGTTGCCTTTTTGGCCGGCGCCGGATGTCTGGAGCGGGGGCCGCCGGAAGACGTCCAGCCTCGAACTGGCGACTCGATAGAGTCGTTGGAAGCTACGGCGACGGAGGTCTCAGGCTTGGTGACAAACGTCGTTGACGGCGACACCTTCGACGTCGAAGGGTTCGGGAGGGTTAGGCTCGCAGACGTCGACTCGCCCGAGATCGACACTCCCGGAGGAAAGGCCGCCAAGTTCTTCGCAGAGACCTGGCTTTTAGGAAATATGGTCCGCCTGGACGTGGACGACCTTGCCGGAAAAGACCAATACGACAGGTGGGTTTGCGTCGCCTATGTCGAAGATCCCGAGACCGGCTCTTTGATCAACTTCAACAGCATGCTGGTGACTTCAGGTCATGCAGTGGTGAAGGATTACAAGGACAACGAGTTCGATCCGAGTGGGTGGGGTCCAGCCTTTATCAGCCGATAAATGCGCAGAGGATCGAGACGGAATGGAGCGATCGGCGCAAGCGCCAAACGCCGATTCCCGCTCACTCTTTCCTTCAGTCTGAACCTTTTTGCGAGAGAGAATCCAGGTTCTCCCTCGCCCTTTGGGTGTAATGGTGACCAGGACCCAGGAACTGCTCGAAGACCTGGAAGGCCCGCTGATAGCTATCTTTCGCGCCATCGAGGTCGCCCATCTCCTGGAGGACCTCGCCCAGGTTGATAAGCCGGATCGCGGTCTTGAAGTGGTTTGGCCCATAGGCGTCCCTGTCGATGGCAAGGGCCCTCTCGAACTGGGTGAGGGCGCCGCCGAGATCGCCGAGGGACCTGAGCACCGTGCCGAGGTTGTTCGCCCTGGTGGCGATCTTGAGCCGGTCCGGCGTCTCTTGCGACTCTTCGATGGCCAGAGCCCTCTCGAACATCTCCTTCGCCTCCACGAGGTCTCCGAGAACCCGCAGGACCGACCCCAGGTTGTTGAGGTCGGTGGCCACCTCCGAGTGGCCGGGCCCGTAGAACTTCTCGTCGACGGCAAGGAGCCTCTCAAGAACAACTCTCGCCCCTGCGAGGTTGCCCCTGCGGTGGAGGTAGAGCCCTACCTGGTTGAGGAGGAGGGCGACGGGCTCAGATCCGGTACCCAGCTCCTCGCCGTGTTTTGAGGCTGCTAGGGCGTGAGGGAGGAGACGGGCGCATTCTGGCCAGGTGGATAGGTCCTCCAGGTAAGAGCTGAAAGCGCCTCCGACTGACATCAGGGTCTCGTCAGCCCAGGTCTTTCTCCCCTCTTCATCGAGGCGGCTGAAGGCAAGGTCCTGGATCAGGGGATGGACCGAGAATGACGCATCGTCCCTTCTCACAAGGCCCCTGCGGTCGAGGGCCGTGAGGCCCAGCTCCACCGACTCGGGCAGTAGCGCCGACGTTTTTACAAGAAGGTCGACTGGGAGGTCTTCGGGGGCCAGAAAGGCCGAGAGGTTTAGAACATCGACCCCCTCCTGGGAGACGGCACGGACCTGTTCCATCGAGATATCCCAGACGGCGGCTAATGTTTCGGGGCATCCTTGAGGAGTTCGGCCCGAGACTTCGCCGAGGCGTTTTTTGTAAGCATCGAGGTACCTGGAGAGGGAGATCCCCGTCCATCTGATGTATGCTCCTGCAAGCTCGAGGGCGAGGGGGTTGCCCTCCAGTAATTCTGCCAGGGCTTTTGAGGCTGCGATGTCGTCCTGGCCTGTCAGGCTCAAAAGAAATGCGGCGGCCTCCGATGGGTCGAGGGCGTCGACCTCGAAGGTGGCGAAAGTCCCCTCCCAGTCAGGGTTCTTGGATGTGATGATCACGTGACCGCCTCCAGCTCCAGCCTTTGGGAGATACACATCCAGGATCTCGGGCGAGTTTGCATCGTCGAAGATCAATAGCCATCTATCGTTCTCCTCAAGCCAGTTCCTTACAGAACCGGCCAGATCCTCGATGTCCGAGTCCTCCTGGTGAGGAATGGCGAGAGGCTCTGCAAGGGCTGCGTAGTCGGAAGCTAGGATGATCACGTCGCTGGCCCTAACCCAGAGCCTGAAATCGTACTTGTCAACGTGGATTCGGGCGTGCTCTTCAGCGATCCCGCTCTTTCCAATGCCGTCGCAACCGAAAAGGACGACAGGTCCGCCCTTGTCCAGGGCGTCTTGGAGATCTTTAAGGGTCGACTTTCGATTTGTGAAGTTAGGGTTGCGGCGGTGTGCGAGGAAGAAGTCCGTCATCATTCCTTATATTGATCCGCATCTATTAAACTCTGTCCCGCCGTTTTTGCCTGGCGCTTCTCACGAAATTCGCCGAAAGAATCTCATATCCAGCCTCTGAGCTTCATCGCCTCCACCACCCGGCCCACGGCCACAATGTAGGATGACTGACGCATGTTTATGTCGTAGCTCTTGGAAGCGTCGAGGACGGTGTGGTAGGCGAAGGTCATCTTCTCGTCGAGACGCTGGCGAACCTCTTCGAGGTCCCAGTGGTACATGTAGGCGTTCTGGACCATCTCAAAGTAGGAGACGATGACACCGCCTCCGTTGCAGAGGATGTCCGGAATCAGGTGGACGCCTCTCTCGTAGAGGATCTCGTCGGCCTCGGGTGTGGTGGGGCCGTTCGCCATCTCGGCGACGATCGAGGCTTTTATCCTGGAAGCGTTTTCTTTGGTGATGACGTTCTCCAGGGCCGCGGGAACGAGGACGTCCACCTCCAGCTCCAGAAGCTCCTCGTTTGAGATGTTCTTGGTGCCGGGATAGCCGACGACAGACCCGGTCTCCGACTTGTGGACGAATACCTCCTCGGGGTCGAGCCCCTCCTCGCTGTAGATCCCGCCCTTGCTGTCGCTTGCGGCGACCACCTTGCAGCCAAAGAGGGACTTTGCCAGGTAGGCGGCGTTGTAGCCGACGTTCCCGTAACCTTGAACGGCAACCGTTGCGCCCAATAGGTCGAGGCCCATATCCTTAGCCGCCTCCCGGATGGCGTACCAGCCGCCTCTGGCGGTGGCCTCATTTCTCCCCTCAGATCCGAAGAGGCAGAGGGGCTTGCCGGTGATTACGCCGAACTCGTTCTTGGTCGACATCCTGGAGTACTCGTCCATCATCCAGGCCATGACCCTCGGGTTGGTGTAGACGTCGGGGGCGGGGATGTCGACGTCGGGACCGATCAACCTGTAGATCGCCCTGATGTAGGCCCGGCTCAGCCGTTCCAGCTCACCCTGGGACATCTCTTTGGGGTTGCAGACAACGCCACCCTTCGCCCCGCCGAGGGGGAGCCTGTGAAGGGCGCACTTCCAGGTCATCAGGGCGGCCAGCGCCCTGATCGTCTCGATCGTTTCGTCGGGGTGGAACCTGATCCCTCCCTTCGTCGGGCCCCGGGCGTCGTTGTATTGGACACGAAACCCGTCGAAAACCTTGATGGTGCCGTCGTCCATCGGGACTGTGAGGCAGACCTTCAGCTCTCTCATCGGGGAGTGGAGGATCCTTTCTACCTCGGGCTCCAGCTCCAAATCTCCGACGCAGGTTTTGATCTGTTTTCGCACGATGTCAAGCAGGTCCAAATTTGGTATCAGGTCAGCCATTTCGTCAGCACGCCTCCTTCAGATACAATTCGAATATTCGAATTACTGAGGTATATTCTGTCTAGCTTTCTGAGAAGATGGTCAACAAATAATCCATAAATCATAAATAAGTTCCTCGAACTCGTCCGGCCACCGGCAAAAAATAATGAGTTGCTGGTCTGGCATGCGATCCGAGTTGAGATGTCAGGCCCCGATTATGCATCACTGCGCAAGTTTCAACGCGATCCCAGCGACGTGCTTTCCCTGGAACCGGGCGCCTGCAAGCTCGGTCTCGCTCGGCCACCTCTCCCCGGCCCTCCCGGTGATGGTGGAGGCGCCGTAGGGCGATCCGCCTGCGACCTCGTCGACCCTCCTCTGGCTCTCAAAAGTATAGGGAAGGCCGACTATCATCATGCCCAAGTGAAGGAGAATCGGATGAAAACTCAATATCGCCGCCTCCTGGCCTCCGTGCTGCGACCCTGATGAGACGAAGACGCTTCCCACCTTGCCCACGAGAGAGTTCTTCTTCCACAGGTCGCCCAAAGAGTCCAGGAATGTGCGCATCTGGCCCGACATGTTCCCCAGGTACGCGGGCGTCCCGAAGATGACGGCGTCCACATTTTCCAGCTCTTCGGGGGTGCAGACGGGAACTTTGGCGAAGATCTCCCGCGCCTCTGCTGTCACTCCCCTCTTTTTCAGGTTCGCCTCTGAAAGGGTCTCGGGGACGCGGCGCACCTGGACCTCGGCCCCATCCACCTCGCGGGCTCCCTCGGACACCGCCTCTGCCAACTTGTGGGTGTGGCCGTTCATGGTGTAGTAGACTACCAGTAACTTCAAGCGATTCTACCTCCATGTAATTCTATAGATGTTAACTATTTTAAATTTGTTGGTGTGAGCTCAAAGGCGAAAAAGCTCAGAAGCGTGGTCCGAAAGTTCGGATCGGGTTCGGAGAAGACCCCGCAATTTTGCATCTCGCAGGAGCATTCCATGAAGTGCGACGTTGGAAAATCGTGAGCACTGCCTCTCGGGCCGGATCACGCCTGCCAGGACGGGCCGATATTTCCATACGCCAGGGTAAAAGAGCTGCTGTGAGGTGAGTGGAATCAAGCCGAATGTTGGAAGAATCATTGGATGTGGTCGTTGAGTTCAGAAACAATTTTAAATGCTGAGCATCATTGAAAAAGCGGTGTCGGGACTTGGTTGATCAAGCGGAGATCCACAGGAAAGCTCTGAGGGGCAATCGCGAAGAGCGTGAATATGCGGTGCATCAACTCCGTGATAATTTTGCCGCCGTTCCCGACAAAGACGCTGCCTGGAAAGATCTGCATCGACTAACCGGCGACGAGGACAGCTATGTGCGAAGAGGGGCTGCCGAAGCTCTTGGCGCCGCGTTCTCCGCCGTTCCCGACAAAGACGCTGCCTGGAAAGATCTGCATCGACTAACCGGCGACGAGCGCAGATATGTGCGAGTGTCCGCAAACCATTCTCTGGGGAAAGCATCCGTACTCAAGGCCACTGAGGCAGAAGGCGAGGAAGATTTCAGAAGAGAATTGGAGAACGCGCTGGAATTTTTCGAGAAATCCGCAACAGAGGCGGAGTACTTTAACCCTGCCAAATTCTGCCTTCCATTTTATCGGTCGTTTTACGTCCTCACCTTCAAGAAAGAGGACGCTGAAGCAGAAGTACAAAAATATCTGACAGAGGCGAAGAGGGCATCTGAAGGATCGAAAAGCAAAAAGGAACTTCTGGAAGCTATAGAGAATCTGTCGAATGCCCTGAAAGAGGCCGAAAAGGCGCGAGACCTGGGGGCAATGAAATGCGATCTCGACGCCTACAAGCGATACTGCGACCAAGCAGGTGAGCTCTTGAACGATACGGAAGAGAAGGTGCCAGGAGCAACAAAGGTAATCAGGAGAGGGCTGCCGGTAATTAGCCGACGGATAAAAGATCTCCTCGAAGAGATCAGGGACGAATCAGATAACATCTGCAAGACTGCAGGTCCTAAAGAAGCTGGAATAGGTTGCGAAGTACGAAAACACGCCACCGCCGCTTCTGCGACAGATAACCCTGTAGAGGTCGACAGAGAACTCAATTACATCCTCAGGCGATTTGAGATATGGAGCAATTCAATTTCGGATGAGAACGAAAGAAGCTACATAAAAGACACAATTGCCGACGCTAAAAATGAGGGAATATTGGGTAAGGCCAAAGACATCCGTATCCTTTTGGGTGAACTGATGAAAGATAGAGATAGCGGGAAATACGTAATTACCGGATCCAGTGGCGTTCAAATAATCGAAGGCAATGGAAACGTTCAAAACATGATTTCACCTCTTGAATCTTCCTCGAAGCCAAGTCTGGAAGCTGAAAGACCCGAAAAAAGAGAAGAAACAGATAGAATCCCGCACCTTTCCGTTCTTGAAACCGAGATTTTCAATCTCTTCTCCTCAGTCTATCAGAAACTGCGAGATGAAGGTGTCAGCGAGGTCAACTCCAAGACCCTGGATTGGCTCAAATCCAAACTATCGGAGCTCACTTTATCCGACAAGGAAATCCGGTGGCTCGACGTGGGGTGCGGCGATGGACGATGCCTTGAGGTTCTGGACGCTGTTCAGAAGCGAGAACAGATCAATTACCACGGCATCGATGGCGCTTACAAAAATCTCGACGAGGCGGTGAAGCGCGCCCTCGGTTACGGCCTGGACCCGAAGTTTGAGAAGATGGACGCCTCGACCATGAACTTCGATTCCGAATACGACATCGTATCTTCCGTCTTGCTGTTTCACGAAGTCGATCCTCTCGGCCTGCCTTTCGTCCTGAGAAACATGGTTCAGGCTCTCAAAGAAGAGGGGATCATTGTGATCTCAGACTTCCAGGAGCCCTACGAGCGAGAGAAAGAGGTGGTCGTCTGGACGGCCGAGGATATCAGGCATCTTCTGGAGAAGATCTGCAAGGAGGCGAGAGCGAGTATCGAGACGATCCCTGCAGGCAAGTATTCAGAGGATCTGGGATTCTATCGAGGCTACGTCAGAAAATCAGAGATAGACGAAGCCGCCTTCGAAGAGTTCATGCTGCAATACGACGAATTCCTGATGGCGAAGAAGGAGGCCTCAAAGCAGAAGAGAGAGGCCCTCAGAGGCCAGATAAGGGACCGCGTCTGCGAGATCCTGGGCCGCTCCGACATCGATGCCAAGAACCTCTCCGAAGAGGATATGAAGAGGATCGGGGACGAGATCGAAGAGGTATACGGGATAAAGGCTTACAAAATTGATCTATTTACCAGCCAGATCGAATTTCTGGACGACAAGATCGACGAGTTCAGAAATGGCGCCAGATGACAGGGATCTGATCGGTGAAGCGATATTCTGCATATTTTAGTCAAACTGGCGGCAGAGCACCCCGCAGAAGGGCTGCAGGGTATTCGATAAAAATAAAGATCTAACAAACATTGCATCACCATCGCATTTCGTTTCTGTGGTCTACCGGGAGGTCGACCGCGATGGCATAGTAGTTGCCATCGGCAAGTTCACCAAAGCCTGATAGAAAACTCCAGGAATATTTGGGGCAGGGCTTGTCCCTATTCCCAGTCACATTTTTCCTCAGCCAGTTTGAAGCGCTTATTTGAGAACTTGTGGTCCTGATCGGTTTTGAACGGTCCTGAAAGCCGAGTTTGACACTTATCCAGTTCCAGCGCGCAAGAGAACGCCTGCGTAGGAGATCGCCGGCCCAGTTACAGCTGATTTCTTCTGCATGTTGAATCAAGTATCAAATAATTATCAAATTTGAGGCCCATGGCCGTAAACCGCGCCCGCATAGCCGTTAGCTATAATACTGTGATGTTACGAGATAAAAAATGGATACAGAAATGCCAGGCGCTGGTTGTAGTCTGAATTTTGACTATCGCCGCCCTTTCAGAATAATGGGCATGGGTATGCGCCTGCTGATCGACGATCTCGCCGAAGAAGAGCTGAAGAAAGCGACTCCGGGGAGGGTCCAAGGGAGATCGAGGCGCAGATGCTGGTCCGGACGACTGAATGAAGTAATGTGAATTCAGTGCAACGTAGTTCAAACACAGTTAACATAGTTATGAGGTGGATTGGATGAAAATCACGATTATGCCTTGCAGATCGGCCCCAAGAGGGCTGAAGATGTTCTTTGGATGCCTCCTATTATGTCTCTTGACTTGCATGCCGGTGGCAGCACAAGCCGAAAGCATCACCCCGTTTGTCGCGGATTTGAAAGACTATGCCGAACTCAGCTTCGCTCTCCCCTCAGAAGTCGCGGTTGAGCCTGAATCCGTATTCGAGGCAAACTACACCAACGGAAGATATGTGGGCGCATCTTTGCTTCTCAACGAGAGCAGAGTCTATCTGTACCTTATCTACCCATGCCAGGCCCCCGAAATGCAGCTTGACGCTGAGGGCTTGAAGTCGTTGGTCGATGGCTTTGCACCTGGCTTGAACCAGACGGTCTACAGCCCCTCGCCCTTGAATATCAGCGACATACCTGCCATCTGGGGCCAGATGAACAACCAGATCTTGGTCGCGTACCAGCCTTCGAATCAAACCTTTTCGCTTACCTTCATCGACGAGAACGTGACCGAGAACGTCGTGGAGTATCTCCTCGGCTCTTTGCAGATAACCGTCAATGAAAGCAGCTCACCTCTCTGGCCCGGCTACTGCGCTGGTTCCGAGGTGGCAAAGGTGGGTTCCGCGCAGGTAGCGAGCGAGACAGGTCAGGCAGGGCAGACAGAACAGACCGTGCAGAACGAGTCTGAGTTCAACAAAGAACAAGTGGATGCCGACTTGGAAGCCATTAAAGAACAGTTTGATGACAAGTTTGGGTTCTCGTTTTGAAGACCGCTAATCCGGCTCTTCAAATATCCGATACATTTTTTCGATCAATCAAGAGCTTCTAAGCCCTGAAATCTCTTTTGCCAAGGGAATTTTCTGACCTGAAAGGGCATCTTGGCGCTTTCTATCCCCTTGATACGGAAATCGTCAACCATCGCAAATCCTCCAGGTGAATTCAACGTTCTCGCGAAGGGTGAAAGACAGCTCTAAAATAGATCAACATTTAAATGCGATTGTATCAATCTCAGAATTTGAATGAAGGAGATCAATCCCACAGAGGCCGTATACGGAGGCATGAAGCGGGCAGGGATAGACTTCGTTGCGAGCGTCCCTTGCGTCAACCTCCAGGAGCTGCTCTGCCTGGTGGAGTCGGACCCAGAGATGATGCACGTTCCCGTGACCAGGGAAGAGGAGGGAGTCGGTATATGTGCCGGGGCATATCTTGGCGGAAGGAGGCCAGCCCTATTGATGCAGAACTCCGGTTTGGGCAACAGCGTCAACGCCCTCGCCTCATTGAACGGCCTCTACAGCATACCGCTCCTGATGATAATATCCCACCGGGGCGGAAAGGGCGAGCCGATAGTTGGCCAGATCCCGATGGGGAAATCGACGCCCAAGCTCCTCGATGTCTTGGAGATTCCCCGCTTTGCGCCCACCCTTGCAGAGGCCGAAAAGAGCGTGGCCCAGGCCTGGGACCTGGCGCAGGCCGATGGCACGCCGACGGCCATTCTCCTCGACATAGAGTTCTGGAGGTCGGACTGATATGATGAAGAGAATCGACGCCATCGCCATCATCGCCGAGGAGGCTGAATCCCAAGATGCCCTTCTTGTCGGAAACATCGGATTTCCCTCAAGAGAATTATGCGTCGTCCACGACTGCACCTCAAACTTTTACATGCTCGGATCGATGGGTCTTGCCTCCTCCATCGGCCTTGGCCTCGCCCTCGCCCGCCCGGACAAAAGGGTGATCACCCTCGACGGCGACGGCGCCGTCCTTATGAATTTGGGGAGCCTTGCCACCATCGCCGACCAGCATGCGGAAGACTACCTACTCATCATTCTCGACAACGGGTGCTACGGGTCCACGGGATGCCAGCCGACCTGCACCTCCCGGAAGGCGGACCTCGCCAGGATCGCTGCGGGGGCAGGGGTATCTGAGGTTGCGACAGTCTCCAAGCCTGAGGAGCTTCGCTTGGCCGTCCGGGGCAAAGGCGTTCTGGTTGTCAAGGTGGAGAAAGGAAACGAGAAGGTCCCGGTGATCGATCTATCTCCTGAAGAGATCATTGAGAGGTTCATGGCGAGATCCGCCCCACCATCTCCGTCATCTTGAAGCTCCCGTCAAGAACCCTCCTTTTCAGCTCTCCGGCGAGCCTCTCGGCCCTCAACCGGTCGGACTGCCGGACCACGATCGGAACCTCACGCCCCTCGAAGCGGAGCGATCCGAGGTGGGCGCTGAAGACTTCCCCTACGCAGACGGTGGAGCAGAGGCCGCAGTTAAAGCACTTCTTCCGATCGAGGGTGGGCTTCCAGTCTCGAAAGCCGATGGCTCCCGTCGGGCAGATCGCTTCTGGCTTGCACTGGGTGCACCTCTTGCAGGCCTCGGGGCTAAACTCGACCTCGAGGTCGGTATCCTCCCAGACGTCGCCGTAGCTGGTTTTTGCGATCTCTCTTCTCTCAACGACGTCCATAACTGGGAGGGGGATCGAGCGATCGGGGGCGGCGATGCTTTCAAGGACCCGCTCGCTCGTGACAGGGATCGGAACCGCCCATGAAGAGACGCACTCGGGCCCGCAGGATGTCGCAAAGCCTCCCATGTACTCCGGGTCCATTTTATGCATGTCGGCGAAGCCCGAGAGGTTCGGTTTTTCAGGGGAGCTACGGGTTCCTCTTCCCAGAACGAAACCCTCGGCCCCGTTTATCAGGACCTTCGTACCGACGCCGATCGTCTCCAAAAATGGGTCGTTCTGGACCGGGTTTAGGCGGCCACACCCAGAGACTGAGGCCCCGTTCCAGCAGGGGTCAAAGGTGGAGGCGTGAAAGATGGTGGCGACCCTCTCCTCGCCCGGGTTCACGAAGGCTGAATAGTTCTTGAAGCAGTGGCGGGTGCCTAAGAGTCTCGCCTGAGGCATATCAAGAAGGCCCACATCCACCTCGAAGGCTTTTCCAACGTCCGTCTCGACCTCGACCCGCACATCCTTTCCCTCAGCGAGGTCCCGGAATAAGTGGCCTCCGCCGTATTTGGGATCGGCTCTGCTGTGAGCTGTCCCGAAGACGATCAGGTCCAGAACGCCCAAACGCTCATTGGGGCAGGGCCCGACCTCGGCGGGAACTCCGTTCAGCCAAGCGCTTTTCGCCCGGAGGAAAGAGCCCGCCTTGGCCACCGGGAAGGAGAAGACGGCGTAGGTCCCGCTCATAATCGCTCTCGTGGCGCATGTCACGACGTCCACGTCTTCGAGGGTCAGCCTCTCGCCCTCGTC
>DUKF01000217.1 GCA_013329455.1 Methanotrichaceae archaeon
GGATTTTGGATTTTGGATTTTGAACGGTATTCGAAGCTGAGATCGGACCGGACCAGACCGGACCAATCAAATCAATCGGGATCATCTCCGACCGACCCAACGCCCCTCGTCGTCGTAGTTCATCGACCTCTCCCAGCCCGCAGCCCGCCAGATGGCGTCGAAAGCCGGCTTCAAAACATCCTCGGGGCTGTACTCGAAGCTCTCAACCATGATCTCGGGGACGAGGAGGGCATCCCGGTCGATCTGGACGTCTTTGTGGCCTGAGAACTCCAGCGTATCGACCTGCATGAAGCAACCCTTCACCCCGAGAACGCTGAGCATCGCGAAGAATGGGGGCTCGACCCCGAGATACTCCTGGATGGAGGTGTACTTGGGAAGCGCATCCAGGAGGGTCTCCTCGTATCTCAAGCTTGGGATGACCTTCTCGTCATCGGGGCGGATCTGATCTTTGGAATGATCGCTCAGGACAAAGGAGTCGACGGCCTCGATGATCCCGCTGACGAAGGCCTGGGAGTAGGAGCCCCGGTCATCGTAGGTCAAAAGGCCGTCAAAGTTGTACCTCCAGCTCGAAAAGAGGCCCGTCAAGGGGATCGGAAGGGTGCCCTTGCCGCTCCTGTACCTTTGGACGAGGGACGAGACATCGAACCTGGACGCCGGCTCGAAGGCTCCGAAGGGCACGATCTGAAAGACCATCTTGGGCCCGTCGTTGAGNNCCACGATATTTGCCAGAGTCTCGGCCCTGAAGTTTCTCATACTTTCGGTGGCGTTCCCGGTGAGGGAGAAGGCGGTTCTTATCTCGAAGACGTCGAGAGGGTACTTGCCAGCGGAGTTACGCGAGTAGAACTTCGAAGACCCCTTCGTGATCATGTGGGGGGAGGCCCAGCTATTGGGGATCCGGACCAAGATGACGAACCTTCCACCTTCCAGGGGGACCGACCTCATCGATATTCCGGGGATTCGGGGGGCGATTCCCGTCTGGACCATGCTCTCAAGCCTCAGGATCTCCTTATCAGGATCGATATCTGTAAGGCCGCAGATCCTCACCGGCACACCGTTCTCCTCTGCGATCCCGTAGACGAGGTGGCCTCCGGAGGCGTTGGCGAAGGACGAGACGTCCCGAAGGAACTCTTTTTTCTCCAGCACCGAGGGACCAGGGAGACGCCTCTTGTAGTCGATGAACTTGCTCTCCGGGACCTCATCTTCCATCAGGCTTCGAATGTCTGCCTCTTCCAGGAGGTCGAGAGGTTTGTTGTTGAGGGACATGGCACCTTTTCTGAAATGAACCCCGAAGGATTTAGCGCTTGCGGATCTGATTGATTCCGGGAAAAATCAATGGGGGTCGGGACCGATCTCGCCCCGACGATCGCCCCAGATGCGTCACGCAGAGGGCGGATGGATCTCCGGAAGATTCTTTGCGGCAGAAGACAAACCGAGAAAGAGCGACACCGGGACGGAAGAGAAGATGAAGACGAAGACGAGAATCCACAAGCGAGAAATTGATAAGGGTGAGTACGACGGCTTCGTCCTCGGCGGAGACGTCGGCGGGACCCATACGAACATCGCCATCGCGGGCACAAAAGACGGAGAGACGACGCTTCTATACTCCGCCCACTTCGAAAGCCAGAAGCTCGCATCCCTCGTTCCGGCGATAAGACAGGCCCTCGAATACGGGCGGGAGAGATACGGCATCGAGGTGGACCGGGGCATTGTGGGTGTCGCGGGAGCCGTGACGGATTGCAGACGTGCAAAGCTCACCAACCTTTCGTGGGAAGTCGACGCAGAAAAAATAAAAAGGGAAACTGGGCTTGGGGAGTTTCGTATAATGAACGACTTTCAGATCGTCGGGTACGGGATAGAGTCCCTGGTGGATGGCGACTTCTACCAGGCGAAAGGGGGCGAGTCGAGGCAGCACGAGACGCGAGCTGTTATCGGGGCAGGGACCGGTCTGGGAAAGTCGATCCTCGTATTTGACGGCAAGAGGCATGTCCCGATTCCCAGCGAGGGTGGACACGCGGACTTTCCGGCGATCGATCAGTTCGACCTCTTGCTGGCGGACTATATTCGAGGCGGGAGGGTGACCTCCGCAAGCTACGAAGATCTCCTATCGGGCCGGGGGATCGAGAGGATCTACGAGTTTCTGAGGGAAAAGCGCGGGAAGACGGAGAAGACCGAGGTGGTCGAAGGGGCCGAGGAGAGAGCTGCCTTGATATCGAAGTACAGAGGAACAGACCCGCTCTGCCGCGAGACCTTCAGGCAATATGCGAAATACTACGGAAGGTGCGCGAAAAATTTCGTTCTTGAGACCCTCGCCACCGGCGGGCTCTACATCGCTGGCGGGATCGCCGCCAAGAATAGGGAGATCTTCGTCTCGCCCGAGTTTCTGGGCGAGTTTCTCAATACCGAAAAGCAACGGGGTCTGCTGGAGAAAACGCCCGTTTATGTCATCGTCAACTACGACGTGAGCCTTTACGGAGCCTGCAACGCCGCCGTCGCCTCCAACGATAAGTGTCTTTTATAAATTCGGTCCGTCAGGCGACCCCTTTGCATAGCTCTCCAGCCTCCAGGTCCTCTTTGAAGTAGTCGCGAGGCGTCTTCAGCCTCAGCATCAAGCCGAGCTTTCTTTTGGCGTAGAAGGGAGCAAGTCTCAAGGTCTCTTTTAGGAACCACTTCGGGTAGAGTCTCTTTATCTTGGTGTAGCGGAACCATTCGAGGTCGTAGTACCTGGCGTTCATCTCCCAGGTGATGTACTGGACCTCGTCTGAGGTGAGGTATTTTGTGTTGAGGTTGGCGTGAAGGCCATCGTAGAAACGATAGTCGTCGCAGGCGACTAGATCCATCTTCTCAAGCTCCTCTCGCATCTCGGTCTTGGGGTAAGGGGTGCTTATGTAGAATATCGGTATGTCAACTTTGAGCCTCCTTGCAAGCTCATAGTTCGACCACAGGTCGCTCTCGTCGTCCTCGGGGTTTCCGCCGATCAGCCCTGCCGAGACTATGATGTCGTTATCGTGCATGTATTGAATCGCCTTGTCGGCGTTGTCCGACATCTTGCCCTTGCCCAGGAACTTCAAGTTCTCTTTGCTGGTGCTCTCGATCCCGAGGAAGACACCGTCAAAGCCCGCTTTCGCCATCTTCTCGACGAGCCTTCGGCTCGACCCGATCCCCCGGGCCGAGGCCTGGACCTTGTACTTGAGATGGTCGAGGCCCGCCTCGATGATGGCGTCGCAGAGCCTCTCCATCCTCTTAACGTCCAGAGTCATGTTGTCGTCGGGAAAGAAGATCGATTCTGCGCCGTGGGCCTCGGCGTCCCTGATATCCTCCAGGATCCGGTCGAACGGATATTTTCGAAAGGACTTTCCGTACATGTGCTGGATGGAGCAGAACTTGCAGCCGTTTGTGCAGCCCCGGCTCGTCTCGACGGAGTCGATTGGAATCCCGAAACTCTGAAAGCCGGTCGTGATCAGCCGAGAATCGCGGTTCGGCATCTTGATATCGGAGACGTCGAGGACAGGCCTTGGCGGATTGTGGACCATCTTGTCCCCTTTCCAGTAAGATAGGCCCTTCACATCGCCGAGGTCGCGACCCTCGTCGATCGCCTCGACGAGCTCACGAAAAGTCGCCTCACCCTCGCCCCGGACGATGTAGTCTGCAAGCCTCGCCTCGGGGCTTTCGGCGATCTCGTCGTAGTTCAGCGTCGGGTGGTAGCCGCCAAAGACCGTCGCTGTGCCGCTCTCCTTCGCCATCTCGGCGAGAGGGATCATGGCGTGGTACTGAAAGCTCATGCAGCTGAGGCCAACGAGGTCGTACCCCCTTTTCAGCAAACCTTCGAGATATTCTCTGGGCTTTTTTACGGCATGAAGATCTGCGACGTCGACCTCGCAGATGTCGTCGATGTTTCCCGCGATCGAGACGAGTCCGTAGTTTGGAATCCTCGCTATCCGATCGAAGTCGGGCTGGACGATCGGAGAGGAGAGGAGTAGTACCTTCATAATATCATCTCACCTCTGAGCTTCATCTCACCTGAAAGGTTCATCCCAGACATCCTCATCTCACCTCAGCCTCCAGGAACCAGGGCTTTTCGGGGTTGAAGTCGAACCTGTTCGCCCTGGAGACGTAGGATGCGACCTCCTTCATCCCGGAGATTCCGGCGTACCGGTAGGCGTTCGCCCAGACTCTGAAAGACGTCCGGATGGGAGTCGTCCGGTTGTAGACGCGCTTAAGAGACATGCTTAGAACCTCCTCCATCTCCTCGGGCGAGATGTTGGGGTGATCCCAGACTAAGTGCTTCATGTCAAACCTGTGCCAGTCCTTCTCGAAGATTCCGTACTTCTCGTCGAGCTCATCCCAGAGCTTCGTCTGGGGCAGAGGCGTCATGACGCAGATCTGTGTTATGTCGAGATTCAGGTTTGCGAGGTCCTTGATATCGTTCTTGAGAGAAGCTTTCGTGTCCGACGGAAAGCCGATCATGTAGTAGCCGACGGTTCCAAACCCATACTTTTGGAGGAGCCTGACGGTCTCAAGGACGTCTTCGGTCCCCTCCTTCTTGTTTATGTCGTCGAGCTTATCCTGATGGAGGTTCTCGATCCCGATGGCGGCCCCTGCAAACCCTTTGACGGTCCTGGGCTTCTTTCCGGTGGCCGGATCTGGCCTCGTTCTCATCTCAGCCCATTCCGGTATCTTCTTTCGCAGGTAGTCGGCTCTCGCCATGCAGCCCCAGACCATCTCGTACTCGTCGAGGAGGTCGACGACCTTGTCGGCGTGTTTCCTGCTCGCACCAAAGTTCTCGTCCTCGATCAAGACGACGTTGATCTCGTGATCCTTGTAGTAGGAAATCACCCGCTCCAGGCTCTCCAGGGGGACGGGGTGAGGACGGTTACAGAACTTCGGCGTCTGGCAGAACTTGCAGCCAACGCCGCAGCCCCGGGTGGTGAACATGATCCCGTAGATGTTCAGCTTCTTGTTGAACGGGGTTCCAAGGTACTCGATCAATGGCGGGTGGAGGACGTCCTTTTGCTCGATCTTTCGGTCGAAGTATGGAGCGACAGCGCCCTCGGCGTACCCCTCGAAGATCTTGTCGAATTTGTCCTGGATCGAAGGAGTCAGAGCGCCGTAGTTTCCTGCCCAAAGCTCGTCGACTTTGCCGCTCGCCCTCGCGGCATCTACCATCTCCAAAATCTCGTGGGTCTCGTTCAGGTAGAAGGAGTAGCCGACGACGTCCCAGCCCTCTTCAAGCTTCTTTTTGTACTCCTCGAAGGTCGGGTACTCCAAAATCTCGATCTCAGGGATGTTCTGCTTGAGGAAACGAAGGCCGAAGGACTGGAGCCGGGGCCAGTAGAACCGAAACCACTTGGAGCGCGCGTTAGATCCTATGTAATCGTAAGGAGCTGGATCGTTTTTGTAAACGGTGGTGAAGAGGACTTTGGGAGGCATAATTGGCATTTGCCCGCCGATCGAAGATTAACCTTACGATTCTGTTCCGTCACGCCCCAATCTCTATAACGTACCAGATCCCTCGTTTGTGCTTCTGTCACCCCCTTTTCGCCCGATTCTCCTCATTTTTGGTCATCGTTGACCAGACCAGCACCTTCTTTCAATCTACGATCCGATCCGACGCAAACCTATAAACGCCCTCCATCAATCATTCCCTTTCATGGAAGGGGCAGCGATCGCCACCAGCGGTCTCACCATGAGGTTCGACGACTTCACGGCCGTCGAAGGGGTCGATCTCCAGATAGAGAAAGGAGAGCTATTCGGCCTTCTGGGCCCGAACGGCGCGGGAAAGAGCACCATAATCAAGATGCTGACGACGATGCTCAGGCCGACGGCCGGAGGCGCTGTGGTCTGGGGCTACGACATCGCTCGTGAGAGGGACGCCGTTCGTAACTCCATCGGAGTCGTCTTCCAGGACCCGAGCGTCGACAGCCAGCTCACGGGCCGGGAGAACCTGGACTTTCACGGCAGGATGTACGGGATGGACAAGAAGACCCGCAAGGCCAGGGTCCACGAGGTCCTGGAGCTGGTGGACCTGACCGAAAAGGCCGAAGTCCTGATGGAGGACTACTCGGGCGGGATGCAAAGAAGGCTAGAGATCGCCCGTGGCCTGATGCACCACCCCCACGTCCTCTTCTTGGACGAGCCGACCTTAGGCCTTGACGCCCAGACCCGGAGGTACATCTGGCAATACATCCAGAAGATGAACCAGGAGGAGGGCGTGACCGTCGTTTTGACGACCCACTACATGGAGGAGGCCGACCACCTCTGCGAGAGGGTTGCGATCATCGACCAGGGCAAGATCGTCGCCCTCGACACCCCCGAGAACCTCAAAGACCTGATCGGCGCCGACATCATAACCCTGGAGGTGGACGACGGCGTCACTGATGAGCAGGTTCACGCCTTCTCGAAGTTCGATGGCGTTGAGGCGGTCGACCGGTCCGGCTCGACGATCAATCTGAGCGTCGACCACGGCGAGTCTCGAATCCCCGAGATCGTCCTCGGGGCCAGCAAAGCCGGGGTGAAGATAAGGTCAGTCAGCATGCACGAGCCAACCCTCGAAGACGTCTTCCTCAAATTCACGGGCAAAAAGATCAGAGAGTCCGAATCGAGCGGCGCGGGAATGATGGCGGCGTTCCAGAGCAGGATGAGGACCAGGAGGCACTGATATGGCAAGGATGAACATCTACGCGATCTACAGCCTGTGGCTGCGTGAGATGATCCGCTTCTTCAGGCTCAAGAGCAGGGTCTTTGGCTCTCTTGCCCCACCCTTCTTCTTCCTCGCCTTCCTGGGCTATGGGTTCAGGTCTGCAGCGATGTCCGAGATCCCCCAGGAGGTTAACTACATCAGCTTCCTTGCGCCGGGGATCATCGGGATGACCCTCCTATTCTCATCGACCTTCGGGGGGCTCTCGATGCTTTGGGACCGGGAGTTCGGCTTTCTCCGGGAGATCATGGTGGCACCTGTCTCCAGGATCTCGATAGTCATCGGCAGGACCGCTGGAGGCGTAACCACCGCCGTGATGCAGGGTCTGATCATCCTGATTCCAGGGATCGCCATGGGACTAAAAATATCCGGACTTGGCGGCTTTCTCTTGTCCCTGGTCTTCATGGTTCTGATCGCCACCACCTTCAACAGCCTGGGCCTCGCCTTCGCCTCTAGGATGAAGGACATGTCGGGCTTCTCATTGATCATGAACTTCATGGTATTCCCACTCTTCCTCCTCTCAGGAGCGCTCTTCCCGATATCGAACCTCCCGGTCTGGCTGAGAAGCCTCTCTTACATCGACCCCCTCACCTACGGCGTCGACGGCCTCCGGGGGTCCCTGGTCGGTGTCAGCACATTTCCACTGGCCTTCGACCTTGCGGTCCTGGCGATATGCTGCGCTGGAGCCCTGGGCCTTGGTGCCTATCTATTCGAGATCAGCGACGTGGAATGATGCCTGCTCTGATTTTCTTGAAAGATCGAGAGCCGCATCCCCTTCCGGCTCTTCAACCGCTGTTCATTGGATCGGCCAGAGGATGTCTATCGACGCTCTCGCCTCCGAGGATGGCACGCTCCGAGTCGCAGATCCCGTCGCCATCGGCGACAGGATATCCGAGATCCGCGCCCCAACTCTGGTCATAGCCGGCGACTCCGACATCCTGATCCCGCCGGAGAACGGTCGGATCCTCGCCGAGAAGATCCCCGGCGCGGAGTTCCGCTCCATCGAGGGGGCGGGGCATCTCTTCTGGATCAGCCATCCGAACGAGACATATTCAGCGGTGACGGGGTTTCTGGAGAGTAAAAATCTCATTTTGCATTATCCAGAGCATTCCATCTCTTGATTCTTGCTACCAACTCATTCATTCTGCTATCGAGATCCATTATACTTTCACAATTCTCTTTATTTAGATATGGTCTAATTTCTTGGGCAAATGATACCTTATCTCGAGGGAACTTTTTTCGACCCTTTTTTCCCGGATCGATTTGCTTTAGATATTCGTCAAATACACCGTATAATTCCAGCTTATTTTCAACATTTGTCCCGTAAAATTCAGCAAGGGAATCGATAGCCGATTTAGGAATGTAGTTTTCAATTTCTTTTCCTTTTGTTATCCAACAAATACCGTCAATTGTTTTAATTTCTTCACATATTCGTCTCTTTGTGCTGTTTATTTTGTCAGATCTGTATTTTTTATCACTATCAATCAAAATTGCTGAATTTCTATTCGTAGATAGTATATTAATTAGATCTTGTCGATCATCCTCAGATGTCTCTGCTGATAAATGACTGAGTAATCTCCCTCCATAAAATATGCATTGGTAATGGGCACCCTCGCGTAATTTTATATCCTCGGACCATAACTCGATCCACCTGTTTATGTAAAGCCTATCTGAAGGGCCTTCAACCCAAATTACACCATTAGATTGAAGCAAATCACTTGCACGTATATCTAAATCATCTAAAATCCACGATTTTTCTGGGTAAGTCATTACAGGATTTGAAAATGCTTTATCTCCGTCGTGTGTAATATGGTATATCTGAGCGTTTGGATCATTGCTGAACAGATCTATTACTACATTAGAATGGGTTGTTAAAAAGATATGTGTGTGCTCTCTTACTGCGGTATCTCTTAGATACAAAAGTAGTCTTCTTTGAAGCGATGGGTGCAAATTGTTCTCAAGCTCTTCAAACGCAAATATATAGTCACTCAACTTTTTATCTTCTTTATCAGGAATTAATATTGTGTATATTAATAAGAGTATAATTGTCTTTAAGCCACTTCCTGATCTGGATAAAGCTACTGGCCCCTTAGTTGCCTCTTCCAAATATATTTCCCACTTGTTGTTGTCGTCCCGTTGTACATCAATGCCGCTGAAGTTCGAATCTGGCCTAGTGATTTTATTTAATTCATTGAGCAATTTATCCTTTACGAGATTAGTTCGCAGTCCTTTCCTTGTGATGTAATTTTGAATGATATATGTGGCGCCATCGCCTTCTTCGTTTACGTCTATCGGAAAATCTCCCTCGGATTTAATATCACGTTCAGCTCGAAGTCTTTTGAATCTCTTTCCGGCTAGGGGGTTGGCAACAAATTTTAGTAAATTCTCCCTATATCTTTCTCCTTGCTTCGTTCTGTCCAATGACAAACAAGATTCATGAAACTTTGGCTTTTCGTTTTTTGTTAGTATCATGGTTATATCTTCATCAACAAACTTATCAACGTAGTTACCTCGATGATATGATGTTTCCGATCCTGGTCTTTGAATAATATTAATCCAATCTTCATCAAATATATTTTTTAATGTCTCTTCATCTAGTGGAAATGTTATATGAAATTCTGGATCGTTACCATGATGTTCAAAATCAGTTAGCACTCTCGGTCCGGATAACGTAACATTTTCAATTAATCCTAGTCAAACAGCGCACCCCGCTG
>DUKF01000156.1 GCA_013329455.1 Methanotrichaceae archaeon
GAGTTCATAACCACCACATCTCCAGAGATGATGGAGAAGCTGGAGCCGAACACGAGAGTCGCGATAAACAACTCTCTGACGATCGTGAGAGTGATGGACAAGTCCGTGGACGTCAGAGCCAAGACGATGGAGCTGATAGAGGCCCCCACCGCCTCTTACGATCAGGTGGGCGGACTTGAAGACCAGATAAGGGAAGTCAGCGAGACCGTCGAGCTTCCTCTAACCCAGCCCGAGCTCTTCGCCGAGATCGGGGTTGAGCCTCCGAAGGGCGTCCTCCTTTACGGCCCCCCCGGAACCGGCAAGACTCTCATTGCCAAGGCGGTAGCCCACCACTCCAGGGCCACCTTCATCCACATGTCGGGTAGCGAGCTCGTCCACAAGTTCATCGGAGAGGGCGCCCAGCTCGTCAGGGACATATTCCAGATGGCCAGAGACAAAGCCCCCGCGATCATCTTCATCGACGAGATAGACTCCGTCGGAAGCATCAGGACCCATGACGGGACCACTGGAAACGCTGAGGTGAACAGGACGATGATGCAGCTTCTTGCAGAACTGGATGGCTTCAGGGCGAGAGGCGACGTCAAGGTCGTTGCCGCCACCAACAGGATAGACATCCTCGACCCAGCCCTCCTGAGGCCCGGCAGGTTCGATCGAATAATCGAGATACCAATGCCGAACTTTGACGCTCGCCTGAGCATCCTTCAGATACACACCGAGAAAATTAAGATGGACCCCGAAGTCGATCTTCAGGTTATCGCCAAGGAGACCGAAGGTGCGAGCGGAGCCGACCTCAAGTCGATCGCGGTCGAGGCTGGCATGATGGCCATAAGGCGGCGCGGCAAATCGGTTACCGTCGAGGACTTCGAGAAAGCCGTGGATAAAGTGCTCGGCGAGGAGATGCTTCCTCACATGGACGAGTCGATGAGAATGTTCTCTTGAACTGAAACTTTTCCAGAGGATGTGGGTTTGCGGCACCGGGCGGCCGCAAACCCACAACCAGCTCTTCTTTTTGTCGATCTTCAGGCTTGCAGCGTGTATTTCTCGGAGGGTTTCTTCAAAGGGTTGTAATCCTTCTCATTGTCCATTACGGTTTGAGGCCTGTCTCCAAGACCGTCCCCGAAGGGGTCGGGTCCAAAGTAGCCGCTCCAGTAATTGCCAAGGTACCTCTTGTACGCTACGCCGTTATAAGAATAGCTTACGAGCTCCGTCGAATTCCAGAAGTTTGTCGAGTTCCAGGAATGGGCGTTGTTGAGGTTCTCGATCAGGTTGTTCATGTACACCCTGTTAATGAAGGAGTTGTCGACGTAGATCCCGTAGTCGTTGATGCTCAGGTTGTTGCCGGCGAGGATGTTCCCGTTGGAGTTCTCAAGGCTGATACCGTCCAGGTTGTTCCGGACTGTGTTGCTGGTGACGGCATTTCTGTTGGAGTAGAAGAGGCGGATCCCGAAGATGTAGTTGTACCTCACCCTGTTTCCCCTGATGGTGTTGGCGTTGGAACGCAAAAGCCAGATCCCCTCATTTTCGTTGTAGCGGGCGATGTTGTTGGTGATCGTGTTGTTGCTGCACTCGCCAAGAATTATCCCCGCCCACTGGTTGAGGCTTGCGTTATTGTTTCTTATGGTGTTGTTGTTTGCCTTGCTGAGCAGTATGCCGCCGAAGGTGTTGTTGCAGGCGCTGTTGTCCACAATCGCGCATTTTTCTGAGGAGTATAGGGAGATGCCCACATCGTTCTGGCTTACGAAATTGTTGGCCACGTTGTTGTTGGCAGAGCTGTCGAGGACTATCCCGTACTCGTTTCCGGTGACGTTGTTATTTCTGACGACGTTGTTTTTTGATGTTACCTTTATCCCGGCGTCCTTCCACAACCTGCCCGAATTCACGGTTTCAAACCCCTCAAACACAACTCCGTCAACGGAGATGATAACAGCGCTTCCAAAATCACCAGCGTCTACCACGGGCTTGCCGTTGCCGGTGTCAAGACCAATGAGTGTGATCTTCTTGGTCACGTTTAAGTTTTCAGGGTACTGACCGCTCTTCACGACGATCCTATCCCCATCGCTGGCGCGGTTTATTGTGGATTGGATGAATTTGTCATCGTATTCCGGAGAGACCACATAGGTCGCTCCAAAAGTCAGCCCCCACGAGAGGATAAGTACGATCGCCGAAATTACAAGGACCCTGCTGTAGAAGCCGCTTCTGAACATAGGACCATCCTCTTTTTTGAATCAGTATAATTCGGGTTATGTGTTAAAAGCTTTTTTAGTTTTCCATAAACCCATAACAGAAGTCTATGGGTCCGAATTAGAGTCCGACCAACCGTCTTTTTACGACCATCAGCTGCCGGCGAAACCGTTAAGTATTTCTGAGTTTTCCTCTTACTGATGGAAGAGGACGAGATCGTATCGGTGGAAGAGGACGTTTTCTACGAGTACACGGTCCCTTCTGACATCGGCCCGGATGGTCTTGATTCGGCTTCGAACATCTCGAACATCACGACGGATCTGCCGAGGGAACTATCTTCAGAAGTGCCCTCCCGGCTTACGGGGGAGGGTGCCCAGTCAATGTTTACCTCGATGATCGATTATCTGAACTCTACCCTGGGCATAGATCTCCCATCCATCGTCGCGATCTTCTTTAAGATCGTCTTAATCGTCCTTCTGACCTATCTCGCCACCAAGATCGCGGGGTGGGCCATCAACGTTCGTTTACCCAAGGTCATCGAGGGCGGCAAAGCCGGCATCGACCTCGAGACCGAGAGGACGTTGCGGGTCCTCGCAAGCAGGCTTTTGGTGGTGCTGATCTACATCGTCGGAGGCACTCTTGTCATAAACGAGATTCCGACCCTCAAAGGGCTCGCAATAACCCTGCTTGGTGCCAGCGTTGCGGGCATCGCCATCATAGGCCTCGCCGCCCAGGACTCTTTATCCAACGTGATCTCCGGCATCTTCCTCGCGGTTTTCCATCCCATTCGCGTTGGCGATTACATCGACTTCAACGGCGAGTACGGCCAGATAGAGGACCTGACCCTGAGACACACCACCATCAGGACCTGGGACGGGCGGAGGATCTTCGTCCCCAACAGCATCATGAGCAACCAGCCGATAATCAACTGGTCGATAGCGGATCCGGTCATAACCTGGAGAATAGACGTAGGAATCGCCTACACCGCAGATATAGACAAGGCCAGAGAGATCATGCTGGAGGTGGCGAAGAGGCATCCTCTCGTCATCAAAAATCACGACATAACTGTGAGGGTTACAGAGCTTGGCGATTTCGCCGTGAACTTGTGGCTCGGAGTGGACGTGCCAAGCAGAGACGTCGCCTGGACCACGGGATGCGAGATCAGGGAGGCGATCAAAAAGAGGTTCGACAAAGAGGGGGTCGAGATACCCTACCCCTACAGGAACTTAATAATCCGAAATCCGACAGGATCGTCGTCCAGTCCGGAGGGCCAGGACCCGATGACACGAGATGTCGGGGAGATCCGAGAGGATCAGGCCTCTTAGTTATCCCAGCCTGGACCTTATTATCTCCTTCAGGGGCTCGATCGCCTTGCGTTTGGCAGAGATGGGAGCGATCCGATCTCGCCACTGGCTCCAGGGCGGGAGCATCCCGAGCCTCTCTCCGATCTCGTCCAGGGTGGCGTCGGGATCTTCAACCTTGTCCATCTTGTTTGCGGCCACGGCCACCGCCATATCCAGATCAGCCAGAAAATCAAAAAGCTCCACTTCCAGGGGAATCTCGCCCCTATTTTCCCAGCGGTTGGCTATCTGCAGAAAGCTGGCGGCATCTATCACCTGTATCGCGAGAAGGATCTCTTCGGCCTTATCCTCGAAGTAGTGGACTATGAAGTCCTTTGTGCCCTCCTGGACCTTCTTATCGATGCCTTTCATGTAGCCGTATCCTGGCATGTCGACGTAGACGACGTTCCCCACCCGGACTCTGGCAGGGCCGACGGTAACTCCGGGTCTTCTTCCCACCTTCACCTTCTTGCCTGTGAGCTGACGAAAGAGGGTGGACTTGCCAACGTTTGACCTTCCTATCAGCACGATCTCTGAAGTCATGGACCGATCATCTCCCGTCTCTTACGAGGCCCCTTTAGAAATTCGTTTCTGTCCCCGTCATTCACCCCGCCCTCCATATCCACCCGATTTGCGGAAAAACTCACGATTGGGCGAACCGAAAGCCTTATATTCGACGAATGCCGTATAGGGCGTAGGCAAAAGTCGACCGCAAATTTTCCCTCCCTCCCTAAAATCCCTACACACGACTTTTGCCCCTCCCTTCAATACAATTCATGCCTTCATGACCAAATCAATCATCCGGCTTTTCCGAGTTCACAAGCCCCGTCAGAGGCGACGGCTTTCGGGAAATTTGATGATCAATGGAAAAGTTTATATTCGTCAGATGACGTAGATACCGCAGGCAAAAGTCTGATGTCGAATGTTTCCCTCCCTCCTGAATCCCTGAATACGACTTTTGCCACCCACCTCCCTTTTGTACACTGCATCAGAAACCTTTAAGGGCGTTCTGATCGTCACTTGGTCTGCCGGGTGTCTGACCTTGACCGAAGAGATCCTGATTTATCTGTCGACCATTTTGGTGCTTGGCATAGTGGCCCAGTGGCTGGCCTGGAGGTTGGGGCTCCCATCGATACTGATTTTGCTGATATTCGGCCTTGTGGCAGGCCCCGTCACCGGTTTTCTAGATCCTGACCAGATCCTCGGACCCCTTCTCGTGCCCCTGGTATCCCTGTCGGTGGCGGTGATCCTCTTTGAGGGCGGGCTGAACCTGAAGATCGACGAACTTCGTGAGATCGGGACCGTCGTCCGCAACCTGATAACTGTGGGAGTGCTGGTGACATGGGCGATGACGTCGGTGGCGGCATACCTCATCCTCGGGCTCGACGCCGACCTTGCGGTCCTATTCGGCTCGATCCTGGTGGTCACAGGCCCAACGGTCGTTTTGCCGATGCTTCTTCACGTCCGTCCAAGTGGAAGGGTCGGAAACATAGCGAAGTGGGAGGGGATCATGAACGACCCCATAGGAGCGATGCTGGCGGTTCTGGTCTTCCAGGCGATTTTGATGGGCGGAGCAGGAGGCGCGACGGCCGCAACATTCCTTGGGATTATGAAAACTGTCTTCATCGGGGTTCTGATCGGGGCCGCAGGCGAAATTTTCCTGGTCCAGTCTTTAAAACGCTACTGGATCCCCGACTACCTCCAAAACCCTGCGGCTCTGATGGTGGTGGTTACCGTCTTCACCATCTCGGAGCAGTTCCAGATCGAGTCGGGCCTTCTCGCCGTGACGGTGATGGGGGTGGTCCTGGCCAACCAGAAGGCCGTCGCCGTCAAGCACATAATCGAATTCAAGGAGAACCTGAGAGTGCTCTTGATAGCCGCCCTATTCATCGTCCTTGCTGGAAGGCTATCGATCGCGGACCTGGACTACATCGACGGGTATAGCCTCTTATTTCTCGGAATTCTCATGCTGATAATTCGGCCCGTCGCCGTCATCGTCTCCACCTGGCGTGCAAAGCTTAGGTGGCAGGAGCTGGTCTTTTTGTCCTGGATGGCCCCACGTGGGATCGTGGCGGCGTCAGTATCCTCGGTCTTCGCCTTAAGGCTCGCCGAGGAAGGGTTCGCCCAGGCCGAGGTGCTGGCGCCTCTCACCTTCTTTGTGATCATCGGGACCGTGGCGATATACGGAATCGGTGCAGCTCCCCTGGCCTGCTGGCTGGGCATCGCCCAGTCGAATCCCCAGGGCATCCTCATCGTCGGTGCACATTCCTGGGGCAGAAAGATCGCCCTGAAGCTCCAGGAGGCAGGGGTGAGGGTCCTAGTCGTCGACTCCAACTACAGCCAGATATCCGAGGCTTATGAGGCCGGGCTTCCCACTTATCACGGGAACATCATGGCAGATCACGCCCTCGAGGAGATCGATCTTGAAGGGATGGGGTATCTGATGGCTCTCACATCCAATGACAAGGCCAATTCATTGATATCCTACCACTTTTCGGGAATTTTCGGAAGGGCGAAAGTCTATCAGCTAGCCCCGGTGACGGAGGCCTACCGGGGAAAAGAGGTGATCCCGCCAGCACACCTCCGGGGGAGGTTCCTCTTTGGAAGAGAGGTCACCCTCTCGTATCTCGCCCAGCGGTTCGAGGCCGGATCCACCATCGAGAGCTTCAGGCTGACTGAGGACTTTGATTACGAAGATTTTAAGAACTGTTACGGTAAGTTGGCGATACCGATGTTCCTCGTCGGTGAGACCGGAAACCTATACTTCTTCACCGTCGAAGAGAAGCGGTTCACCCCAAGGCCCGGACAGACTCTGATCGCCCTCATAAACCCCAGTGGGAGGGAGACCGAGGGCTGCGGTCCAAAAGACCAGACGTATCCTGAAGAGCTCTAAAAGGGCGACAATTCAAGGATAAAATGGAGTGTGTTGAGGGGATGATAGTCCCCTCAGTCGCAAGCGCAGTCGAATACTCTTGACTCGCCCCACGAGGCGAGGTCGCAGGGATCGATGTCGGAGCATCCTCCGACGCAACATGATAGCCAGTCGGTCTTGTTCGTCTCGTTGGTGTAGACGAATTCCATCTCGATCTTTCTATTTATGTCGTAGGTTCCACTGTACCTCTCCTCACCGAGGTTGATGACTTCTCCCCTGGAATCGGTCTGCCTGTACCTGAGGTCTGCGATCCCCGTCGAGTGAGACGTGATATCGTAGACGGTGGACCTGGTGGGCAGAACATCGGCGCTGATGATGGTATCGTTGGTGGCAACGACCGTGACATTCAGGCGGTCGAGCCTGAGGGCGACGGTCCTCTCCCTGGATAGTTCCTTGTTGTAAAGGAAGTTCGCACCGACGCTGTCGCCGTTGTTTCCGGCACAGTCCCGGTCGTTGATGTTCTTGCCGAGGTAGTCGATGGTCTTGCTGGCGTTGAGGGTGACAGGCCAGTTCTCCTCCAAAGTTATCGTCCAGACTTCGCTTCCCGCAGGCTTGGTGTAGGTCCGGTTCACGTCAGCCTCAGCCTCGGCCCGGAGCGTGATTATCTCATCGGAACTGTAAGTCCCCTCGAGAGCCGCGGTACGCTCTTTGAGCCGGACGTCGTTGGCATCGAGGTCGGCCATGCCCGAGTAGTAGGGAGAGAGGACCCTACCTGCGGGGGTGACGGTGATGGGGGCGATATCGCCCTCAACCGAGCCGCTGAAGTCGAAACCTATCGTTCCGCTCTGGCGGTGGATCCACCAGGACGAGCCGTCGGTGACGTTGTCCACGCCGAAAGTATACGAGGCGCCGGAGGCTGAAGATATCAGCCCCGCCAAGAGTAGCAAGGTTAATGCTTCTTTCACTTTTTAGGCCTCCTCGATGTCGCTAGGGTTGTTTGCGAAAACGTCGGTGTTGGTCAGTGTCATGGTGCCTTCGTTCCTGATGCCACCACCGAATTTACCGCAGTCGTATCCATACGCTGTGTTGTCAGTGATTGTGGTCCTTTTTATGTGCATCTCACCATCGTTCTTGATGCCGCCGCCACAATGGCCTGCGGTGTTATCAATGATGTCTGTCCGGATCACTTTCGCAGTACCCCACATGTTGTCGATCCCACCACCGCCATGTCCGGCGATGTTTCCGAGTATATCGCTGTCTTTCACGACGAGATTGGCAGAGGTTCCGTCATTTTTGATTCCGCCACCACCGCGTCCGGCTTCGTTATTGGCGATCAGGCTGTTTAAGATCGTCATATCACCGACGTTCTTGAGACCTCCACCACAGTGACCTGCGTAGTTGTCCATAACATCGGTTCGGATCACCTTTGCAGTGCCGCCCACATTGTCGATCCCGCCGCCGCCATGTCCGGCGATGTTTCCGAGTATATCGCTGT
>DUKF01000014.1 GCA_013329455.1 Methanotrichaceae archaeon
CGGGGTGCGCTGTTTGACTTAAAACTGGCGCGAATTTCTGAGCTTCGACGACGGCTGCGCATCGGCGTCGCCGGGCGGCGCGGGATCACTTCGGCCCGTTCTTCCCGTCCTCGTAGAATTCGTCCAGCAGGGCTTTGAAGCGGGGGTCGTCCCGGATGAACTCTAAGTCGGGGTCCTGGCGCATCCAATCCACAGGAATGTCCTTATTCTCCAGGGCAGATCGAAGAAGTGCAAGAGCGGCGTCGACACTTCCGCAGACCGCCTCGAAGCAGGCGCGGTTATATTCGTTTCCAGGCCCAGTTAGAAAATCACGGGCTTTATTGCACGTTTCGATGCGTTCATCTTTGCGGCCAAGTTTTCGATACACTGCGGCCATAGAAATATAAGCTGGTGAAAACATGGGTATAATTTCAATTCCCTCTTTGTAACATTTAATCGCTTTTTCGTGTTCGCCGATTATCCCATGAGCCGTACCTTTATCGTTCCATGCATATGCATTTTTGTTATCTAATTTCAGGGATTTTTCGTAAGATTTTAACGCTCCCTGGATATCACCCATCAACATTAGAACATGGCCATAATTGTGATATAAATTTGAAAGATATTCCCGACCAAGTCCGTGGTGGGTTCTGGTTGTTTCATCATAGCCCATCCAAGCACCAAACTGGAAGGCTTTATAATAACATTCCTTAGCTTCTTTTATCTTCCCCTTACTCAGGTTATCGTTGCCTTTGATATACCACGAAAACCCTAATTCATTATTGAGTTTATTAAGCATGCTGCAATATAGCTCAATTTCTAGTGCTTTGAGACAGTTGTCTCCGGCGCGTTCAAGCTCTGTTATTTTTTTGGTAGTTCTATATTCATGGTAATGGTATATCGCTTCAGTAAAGTATTTGAATGTCAACCAAGATTTGATTCCGTCATCAGGTACGAGATATTTATGTATTTTGTAGGAAAGATCTCTAACTTGATTTGGAATATCCTCATCATTGGTTTCATCACTAACTTCCCAAGAACGACGAATATCATGATGCTCTAAAAAAGCGATCAAATTTGTGGTCGATCCATATTTTTGTAGAGCACCTGTGATAATTTGTCCAGTTTCACCAAATGGACAGAGAATTTTGAAAGCGATCAAAAGTTGGTTGATTGATATCGAATTAGTTCCCAAGCCAACGGTACCCAAATTAGGCAAGCTATAAGCCAGGTTTCCAGAGGTGAGTGCACTCGAAGGTATGTAACCTGGCAATTTCTCGGATATAAATCCCTTTATTGGAGCACCCATAGGCTCGTGTATCGGTCGGATCTCTATTTTATTTATTTGTTCAATTCTCTGTAGTTCGGCAGTGAGCAAGTGAGAGACTGCCTTGCCGCTGTACTTCTCCTCACCCACTGCAACCTCGAAGGGGAGGATCATAATGCCTCCCTCATCTTTGCATAACCAGTAAACGAACATAATCAAAAAGGCAATAGCGAAAGCGGCGCCGACTATGATGAGCAGAGAGATCACAACGCTGCTGAAGGCGGTCAGAAAATCTTGAAGGTCGTTTACCCTCTCGACACCGATCCCCCAGCCCACTACGAATAACGCCAAGGCGGTTAAAGAAAAGGTCGCCACAATCACCTGGATCACTGCCAAGGAAATTGTCAGATTGGAAATTCGCTTCTCTCGCATCGCAGCTCGCCCTCAGCGCCAAGAGCGCCGATCGGGCCTATTGGCCTCAAACCTTATTTCTTTTTTCCCAATATGCCAGATGACAAGGAATTCCAAAAACGCTTAAAGTTTGTACTGAAAAGAGTTTCGATCAACCGCAGGATTTTGAAAATTTCACCCTCGACCTTCCAATACCTCCCTCACCTTCGCCTCGAACTCCTCCACGCTCCCGGAGTTTTCGATCCTCAAATCCGCCGCCCGGATCGCTTCACCCATCCCCCAGCCAAGCTCCCGAGCGTCCCGACTCGCCACGGCCTCTGCGAGGTCGAACTCGTTGGCGTCGTCGGACCTGCCCCTCGATCTGATCCGCTCCAGCCGGAACTCGTCTGGGACGGAGACCTCGATGAGCTGAAAGCCGTTCGAGCTTTTCCTGAAGAGGTCCACCTCGGCTTTGCTCCTGATCCCCTCGACGACGACCACGGGCGCCTCCGTTTCGCGGATCTTTGCCAAGCACCGGGCAGCGATGGCGTCTGGACCTTCTTTATTCCGGAGGTCGTTTCCAACATTCCCGAGGTTCTTGTCGGTGGGTTCGAGGCCCTTGCGCGTCGCCTCCTCCCGAATGACGTCGCCCATGACGACAACGGGTATCTTCATCTCTCTTGCAACGTCTGCTGCCACCGACTTGCCGGAGCCGGGCATCCCCACAAAGCCCACTATCTTCAATCCTCTTCACTCCCTCTAATCTTCGTCGTCTCCCCTCGACCTGTACTCGGCCTCGATCCCGATCAGCTTCTTCACGGCCTCGGCCAGATCCCTCAGCTCTTTTGCTGGGACCGGGTCGAAGGGCTCCTCGCCTTCCCTCGGCTGTCCCTGCTGGATTGTGAGGGGGGATTCTATGCCGAGGTTTTGAAGATGCTCTCCGATCGTTCCCACCTCCTCGAGCGAGGGCATCTCCGGAAACACCGTCGTCCTCACCTCCAGGGGGACCTCGAGCGCAAGGCAGATTTCGAGGCACTCTTTCACCCTCGGCGCAACGGCCTCTCTTCCTGTGGCCCTGGCATATTCTGGATCGCTGAGAGGGGCCTTCACGTCCAGAAATACGTGGTCGACGAGTTCGGCTTCAACGAGGTCTCTGAGAACATTGGGGTAAAAGCCGCAGGTCTCGATCCCGACCTTCAAGCCCAGCTCTTTTGCGAGGCCAGCGATCTTTTGCGCCGCCCGGGGCTGGGCCAGAGGCTCGCCTCCCGAGAGGACGACGCAGCTTACGAATGGCGAAGCCGACCTGATCTTCTCCTCGACGACTGCAAGGTCCTCGAAGCTCTCGCCCGATCGGAGATGCCAGTTCTGGCAGTGGGGACACTTCAAGGGGCACCCCCTCAAAAATACGACGGTGGCGGCAACACCGGTCCAGTCCACCGTGGATAGGGAGACGATCCCTCCCAGGTTCACCCGACGGCTCTGATCGCGACCTTCTCCTTTCTCCTCTTCCTCTTTCATATCCGGCTCACCATCCATCCTCCAACCACGGCCGATCGAGATCGGCTATCGGTATCGAATTCCCTCAAGGCCTCTCTTTTAGCTGGGCCATCACTTTCTCTGCGATCTTGGGGCCAACGATCTCGCCGATATTGGCCACGTCTGCATCCCTCAGCTTATCGATGCTGGTGTACCCGGCTCGATGAAGCCTTCTCGCCCTCACCCTTCCGACGCCCTTCAGGTCGAGGAGACTGAGGAGGTCGGGTCCTGCGCCGTAGTGGATCCTCTTTTCGAGCTGATGGATCCTGAAGGTCACGCCAAGCTCCAGATGCTCTGAGAGCCGGCCCGCCGAATGCATCAGCCACTCGGCGGTCTCGGCCACCCTTCTTATGTCGCCGGGCCCGACCCCGTACCTGTCGGCGATCTTCTCCTCTTCGGATTCAAAGATCCAGTCGAGAAGGAGGGCTGAAGTCTTAGCCTCCCTCATCATCCAGTCGTAGTTATCCTCGGGACAGAACTCGCCGTAATGCTGATCGATGAACTCCTCGACCCAGCCGTCGGAGGCCTTGATGTAGATCAGGTCCATGTCGGGGGTCATGGTGATCAGGTGAAGGAGGGTCAGATCCGTAATCTTGATTTTCTCCTTGGACCGCAGGTTATCAACGACGATCCTGGCGCTGAGAGGATCGATGTAGAGCCTTGAGACCAGCTCCCCCAGGGGCGTTGGCCGAAGGTCGGACTCGATCATCCCGCTATCGATCAGGAATCCGAGAACTTTCTCGATGGTGGCATCCAGGTGCCAGGCGTCCTGCTGGTGTGCGTAAAACGTGGAATCTACGAACTTTTTCAGGTCGTCAGCGTTCGTAGCAAAACCGGTCGCCATCGTCGATAAAAGGTGGGTTCGGAGGGCAGGCTCCATTGCAAGCTTTGAGAAGATCTCCTCGGGCTCGCCGTGGACGTAATGGTCCATCAGATCCCTCATCTCGGGCTCGCTTTTTGCCATCAGAAACGACTCGCCTTTGGGATCGAGGCCGGGCCTACCGGCCCTGCCCGCCATCTGCCGATACTCCATCACAGGTATCGCGACCATCCCTCTCGCCCCTTCGTACCGCTTGTAGCTTCTTATCAGAACCCTTCTTGCCGGAAGGTTCAGGCCCGCCGCCAGGGTCGGGGTCGAGGCGATGACCTTGATCTCGCCGGACCGAAACCCCCTCTCGACGATGGCCCTCTGCTCGGACAGCAGGCCAGCATGGTGGAAGGCGACTCCGCCTTTGATGCACTCTGCCAGCTTCTTTCCCGTCTCGCTCTCGCCTGTCGCCAGCACCTTCTCAAATAGGCGCGAGCTAACCCGGCCTTGGCCCTGGACCTGCCCCTGGCTTTGGACCTCGTCCCTTTTTGAGACAACCTTAGCAAGTTTTACGGCCGTCGCCTCGGCGTTACGCCTGCTGCTCTCGAAGATCAAAATCTGGCCCTTCTGGTCCATAGTGTCCTCGACGAGGTCGACGAGATCGTTCCGGCTGGAAGATATTGAGATCGTCTCTCCGGGGAAGTGGAGCTCGCCGTCGCAGATGACCCCCTCTTTCAGCTCCACCGGCCTCCAGCCGCTCTGGACGAGATCCGCCCCAAGCCACGATGCAACCTCGGAAGCGTTCGCCACCGTCGCGGATAGGCCGAGAACCTGCATATCCGGGTTGAGCCTCATCAGCTTGGTTATAGTCATCTCGAGGGTAGGTCCCCGATTGGATGAGTTTAGGAGATGGATCTCGTCGATGACCAGGACCGACAGATCCTGTATCCATTGGGCCCCGTTCCTGATCAGGGAATCGGCCTTCTCAGAAGTGGCGACTATGATCTGATTTCTCCCCAGATACTCGTCTCGCCTCTCCATATCGCCGCTGGAAAGGCCTACCTTAACGCCGAGATCCTCGAACCGCGAGAAGGCCGCCTGCTTCTCCGAGGCGAGAGCCCTGAGGGGCACGATGTACAGCGACCGCCCACCATTGAGGGCAGCCTTCAGCATCGCAAGCTCCGCCAACATCGTCTTTCCGGCAGCCGTCGGGACCGAGACGAGCAAGTTCTTCCCCTCTAAGATGCCCCTCTCGATCGCCTCGGCCTGGGGCGGATAGAGCTCTCTTATCCCCTCTTTCTGATAAAGTTCCACCACCTCCCTGGGGAGCCAGGAGTTCAGATCTTTGATATCAAGCATCGATTCCTCTACTCTTATATACAACGTGACAATTACTATCTGGCGAAGCTATACCGTCCCACGGTTCTGGTCAGATCCCAGCGGGGGCGACGCCGTGGATGTATACTGCTGACGGAGATAATATTCCATGTACTCTGATCGGATAAAATCCCTCCCACCATACCCTTTCGCAGCAATTGACAGAGCCAAGTTCGATGCCCAAAAAAAGGGGGTGGACGTCGTCGACCTCGGGGTCGGCGACCCGGATCTGCCCACTCCACAAAAAATTATCGATGCTCTCTGCGAGGCGGCAAAGAACCCCGAAAACCACCAGTACCCCTCCTATGAGGGAAAGATCGAGTTCCGGACGGCTGTAGCCGAATGGTATAAGGAGACTTTCGGCGTCGACCTCGACCCCGAGTCCGAGGTCCTCGCCTTGATCGGCTCAAAAGAAGGGATCGCGCACGCACCTCTTGCATTTTTGAACCCGGGAAACCTCGCCCTCGTACCTGACCCCGCATACCCCGTCTACAAGACCGCCGTCGAGTTTGCGGGAGGCGTCCCAGTCATCCTTCCCCTCAAAAGAGAGCAGGGCTTTCTCCCGGACCTGGACGCGATAAGCTCCGACGTGGCCCGAAAGTCGAGGCTGATATTTCTGAACTACCCCAACAACCCGACAGGAGCCTGCGCGGACGTCGGTTTTTTCAAAAAGCTCATCGACTTTGCAGTGGATAACAACCTGATCATCCTCCACGATAACCCCTACTCTGAGGTCTACTTCGGCGAAAAAAGGCCTCCATCGATCCTTGAGGTGGAGGGTGCCCGCGAGGTCGCTGCCGAGTTTCACTCCCTCTCCAAGACCTGCAACATGACTGGTTGGAGGGTGGGCTTCGTCGTCGGAAACCACGAGGTCATTAAGGGCATCGGCGACGTCAAGAGCAACATCGACTCCGGAAACTTCGGCGCTGTCCAGGACGCGGGGATCGTCGCCCTCAAAAACTCACGGGAAATCGCCGCTGAGATGAGGGAGACCTACAGAGAAAGGATAGAGCTTCTCTATCAGGGCCTGAAGAAGATCGGCCTTGAGGTCGAAAAGCCTGAAGCCACCTTCTACCTCTGGGCCTGGACCGGCGGCCGGTCTAAAGAGTACACGAGAAAGCTGATCGATAAACTCGGGATCGTAGCGACACCGGGCGTAGGATTTGGCGACTTTGGCGAGGGTTACGTCAGGTTCTCTGTCACCCAGCCCACAGAGAGGATCACCGAGGCCGTAAAGAGGATGGAGAAGATGGTGGCAGAGGAGAAGTCGCTCTAGCCGGAAGGGAGGAGATGAGTTTGCTCGAAGATTATTCGGCTCCTGAAATCGAATCGAAGTGGCAGCGCAAATGGTCCGAAGAGAGCGTCTTCCAGGCGGAACCAGCCCTCAAAAAGAAGTTCTTCATAACGATACCATACCCTTACTTGAACGGAAACCTCCACGCTGGCCACACCAGGACCTTCACCATCGGTGACGTCGTTGCAAGATACAGGCGGATGAGAGGCGAGAACGTCCTCTTTCCGATGGGCTTCCACGTCACGGGAACTCCGATCGTCGGCCTGTCCGAGCTTGTGAAGAACAGGGATCCCGAGATCGAGAAGGTCTACATTGAACATCATGACATCCCGCCTGAGGTCTTCTACACCCTGACGACGCCCCAGGCGATCGTTGACTACTTCAGAAAAGAGTCCAAATCGGCGATGCAGTCGATCGGCTACTCCATCGACTGGAGGCGTGAGTTCACAACCACAGATCCCGCCTACAAGAAGTTCATCGAGTGGCAGTACAACATACTCCGGGAATTGGGATACGTCACCAAGGGAAGCCACCCAGTGAGGTGGTGTCCAAACGATCTGAACCCCGTCGAGGACCACGACATCCTCAAGGGCGAGGAGGCGACGATCATAGAATTCGCCCTAATCAAGTTCAGGATGGGCGACCAGATCTTACCATGTGCGACCCTCAGGCCCGAGACGGTCTTCGGCGTCACCAACCTCTGGGTCAACCCCGATGTGGTCCACGCAATCGCGAAAGTCGATGGCGAGACCTGGATCGTCAGCAACGAGGCCTACGAGAAGCTGACCTACACCGATAAGTCCGTGGAGAGGATCGGAGAGATGAGAGGCAGAGACCTGATCGGAAAGAAGGTCAAAAACCCCCTCACCGGTGCCGAGGTTCTCATCCTTCCAGCATCCTTCGTCGATCCAGACAACGGCAGCGGGATCGTCATGAGCGTTCCAGCCCACGCCCCTTACGACTACCTGGCATTAAAGGACCTCTACGACAAAGACCTGAGCGGCTATGGGATCACCGAAGACCTCCGAAAAATTGAGTTCATCTCTCTGATCGAGGTTCCCGACTACGGCGAGTTTCCCGCCGTCGAGGTTGTGGAGGAGTTGGGCGTCGTGGACCAGAACGACCCCAAGGCCGAGGAGGCGACAAAGCTCGTCTACAGAAGGGAGTTTCACAACGGGGTCCTCAAGGAGAAGACCGGAAAGTACGCTGGGGTAGCCGTCTCCAAGATAAAGGACATCCTCCTGGCAGACCTGATCGAGCAGAATATCGCCGGGACCTTCTACGAGTTCAGCGAGACCCCCGTCATCTGCAGGTGCGGGACCCGGTGCGTCGTCAAGATGGTCAAAGATCAGTGGTTTTTGAACTACTCCAACCCCGAATGGAAAGGGCGCGTCCTCGAGTGTCTGGCCAACATGAGGCTCATCCCCGAGGAGATCAGGACCGAGTTTGAGAATAAGATCGATTGGCTGAAGGAGAAGGCTTGCGCTAGGAGAAAGGGTCTGGGCACAAACCTTCCCTGGGACAAGGAGTGGCTGATCGAATCCTTGGGCGACTCCACCATCTACATGTCCTACTACATCCTGGCAAAGTACGTCAACGCCGGGATGAACATCGAAAACCTCGCGCCCGAGTTCTTCGACTACATATTCCTCGGCAAGGGAAATCCCGGAGAGGTCGCCGAACTAACGGGTATACCCCTCGAGACGGTCCTTCAGATCAGAAAGGACTTCCAGTACTGGTACCCTGTGGACCTGCGGTCCTCGGGAAAGGACCTGGTCGCAAACCACCTACTCTTCTTCCTCTACCACCACGTGGCGATTTACCCGCCAGATCTCTGGCCCAAGGCGATGGCAGTCAACGGTTTCGTCTCTCTTGAGGGAAAGAAGATGTCCAAGTCCAAGGGACCTCTCCTTACCCTCCGGCGGGCCGTTGACGCGAATGGCGCCGACGTGACGAGGCTCTACATACTCTCGAACGCTGAGCACACCCAGGACGCCGACTGGCGAAACGAGGGTGTCGAGTCGACGAGGCAGCAGGTGTTCAGGTTCTACAACATTGCAAGAGAGATCATCGCCGACGAAGAGATCGATGAGCAGGCCAAGCCCGAGCTTATTGACCGATGGATGGTGAGCCAACTTCAAAGGAGGATCGAAGAGACGACGGAGGCCCTGGAGTTAATCCAGACCCGCCGGGCGGTCCAGAGCGCCTTCTACCACATTATCAACGACCTTCGCTGGTACCAGCGGCGGGGCGGAAAAAACCATCTCAGGTCCGTCCTGGACGTCTGGGTGAGGCTGATGGTCCCGTTCACCCCCCACGTATGCGAGGAGATCTGGGAGGAGATGGGGAGCGAAGGATACGTCTCCCTTGCCAAGTGGCCTGAGGCCGACCCCGACCTAATAGACTCCGAGGCTGAAATGGCCGAGGACCTTCTGGAGCGGACCCTCGGTGACGTCGAGGAGATTCTGAGGGTCACAAACCGAGCTCCCGAGAAGATCACCCTCTATTCGACCCAATTGTGGAAGAGGGCGATGCTGAAGGTGGCCCTGGACCTGAAGGAGGCGGGAGACCTGAACGTCGGCTCGATCATGAAGACGGCGATGGCCCTTCCTGAGGTCGCAGCCCACAAGAAGGAGGCTCCCAAGTACGCCCAGAGGCTGATGAAGGGAGCTCACGCCCTCAACTCCGACCCCCTCTCCATCGACGAATTTGAGACCCTCTCGCGGGAGAAGAGGTACCTGGAGAAGACCTTCGGCTGCAAAGTCGAGGTCTACTCAGCCGACGAGCCCGGCGAGGACCCCATGGGCAAAAGCAAAAATGCGGAGCCAGGCCGGCCCGCGATCTTCATCGAGTGAAGGCGAAGGGATGGCTCCGGGCCGGGAGGGGTCTGGAACTACCCTCTATTTTTTTTAGTTTTATGGAAAAAACTGCAGCTCTACTTTTGGGAGATCAGCTGCCGCAAGTTTGACATATGTGGATTTTAAACCATATAATTATTCATTATAGAAGATAGGAATATAAAACGAGGCGTGACAATTTATTCAGCTATTGTTATAAATTTGTTTGGGGTTCCTGAAGCAGGCCTCAGTATATCTCTAGTTCCAAAAGTTGAAATAAGTCCACATCACAACCTTGCCTTGAAGGTGGAAGAGTTATGAAAAAACAGGCATATGGAATAACCCTGCTGGCTACACCGGTCTTTTTCATGGCGGTAGCACTCTTGTTGGTGATCTTCCCGGTTGCTGTCCATGCTGGCTCTGCTGATGATGTGAACCTGGAGTTATTATCACAACAAAGCGAATCAATTCCGGACTCTGATTTTGAATTGATTAGCGAAGAATTTGGTGATGATACAGACGAGGATACAGAAGAGGGTCTTACACGACAGCGAAATTGTTCCCACAGACCTCAGGAAGGTTCGGCTGCCCGTGTGTTTTATGATCGCCTGGTCTATATCATGGGCAACTTGCGGGTTACTGAATATGTCCATTCATCAGGCAGGGTCATGGACGAAGACGATGGCAGATACAAATACGATTGTTCTGGTTTTGTTGGTGACTTTATTCTTAACCAGTCATTGCCGGATCACTACAAGGATCTTGATGCCAACGACCTCAATGATGAAAACCGCACGCTAGCCAGGGGATTTTATGATTATTTTAGCGCGATTCTTGGCGATGAGGCTAACAACAAAAATGACTATTGGTACGTATTTAGATCATACGACGAAATACAGCCTGGCGATATCATCGTGGCCAGATATAATGAAGAATGGCGCGATGATATGATTAATAAGTGGTGTGGCATCGCCAGTACCGGACATGTGATGGTGGCCTGGAGCTTCCCGGTCAATTCAACAACCAATAAGAACGAATTCTGGATTTACGTAATTGATTCTTCCAACCGCGGCCACTGCAAGGACTCCAGGAAGGCAAAATACGATAATGTAGACGAGATCAATAAAAGTGGCATCGGCAAGGGCGAGATGTGGTTCGGCTATGAACCAAGTACCCATCAGCCGATCTACTATAGGTGGAGCAGCTCTACAGGCTGTGACTATACTCTGCACAACAGTAAAACCATATGTACCGCAGAAAGATGTTGTGACGGAAAAAAATGCTCTGATGATAACCGTAAGGATAAAGCTTGCGTATCCAAGGAGAAGTGCATAACCGAAGGTGTGTACTACGAACGCCTGGAGGGCATCATCATGGCCCGGCCAATTTGGCCAGGCCAAGTTATAGTTGAGAACCAATTAAATGAAACTAATTAGTTCTCCCCAGAATAGTGCTTATCGATATGAACAGGTCAAATTTTAAACACTTACGAGTTTGAGATTTGTCCGAAATGTATCGTTAAACACTATTTATCTATTTAAAGGCTATTTAAAAGAGGGCGCTCGCCCGAGGTTAATCGAAGTCCCCCATGGCCTTTAGCCCGGAGCTGGCACACGAACTCATCCCAGATGGCTTCAAACTTCCGAAGCCCTTTTTTCCTTTCGAAGACAATCCCTCGCCATGAACCTCAAACAGATCGGCGTAATCCACTCACCCTACAAGACGAGGACCGAGGCCCCCTTCCAGGGCAGGCATTCAAGCGAAGTCTTGCGAGGTTGAGGTCTTCGACGAATTTCTGCCGGATCTTGCTGACGTGGAGGGGTGATAGCCACCTCATCCTCCTCTACTGGCTTGACAGGGCCAATAGAAGCATGCTCAAGGCATCTCCGAGGTCGACAGCGTCCCGAGCGCCATCGTCGGCTGGAGGAAGTGAACATCTCAGGGGGTTTGCCACCGAAAAGAAAAATAGCTTCGGCAAGCCCCTCAGCAATTTTTGGATCAATCAAATTTTATTTTTATTTTTAGCCAAATTGTTGTTGATTGCATCCCGATTTTAGTGGATGATTTTGGAGACACCATTACAATCACAGCTCATCCAAAACATTTTATAATAGATCGGTTCAAAATAGATACTGGTGTTGAGGATGAGACTTGAGCTTAATTTGACACTCATGTTGATGCTTCTCTCTTCGACTTCGCAAGCTGCCACGATATCCGTTCCAGGAGATTACGCCACAATTCAGGCGGCCATTGATATGGCAAAAGATGGCGACTTGATCGAGGTGAAGAGTGGAATATATTACGAGAACGTGGATGTCAACAAGCCTCTAACAATGAGGGGCGTGGGGATGCCCACGGTTGACGCGAGCGGGAATGACACGGCGATCACGTTGAGTGCAGATGGTATCACGCTTGAGGGATTTGTTGCAACAAATGCAAGCGGAGGTGGGCGGGACGCAGGGATAAAGGTAAAATCAAACGACAATTACGTCAAGGGCAATAACGCCAGCGGGAACGACCGCTCTGGCATTCTCCTCCAAATGTCTCGCAACAACACCATCGCAAACAATAACGCCAGCGAGAACGATCACGGCATCAATCTCTATATCTCCAGCAATAACATCATGAGGGATAACCAGATGTCTGGTAACCTACACAACTTCGAAGCTTACGGTCACAATGATATTGACACAAGCAACCTTGTGGACGGAAAGCCAGTTTACTATCTGGTGGGTGCATCTGACAAGGTCATCGATTCGTCTTCAGATGCAGGCGTCGTCTACTGCATTGACTGCAGGAACATCGCGATGAGAGACCTGGCCCTCAAAAATAACGGATATGGGATCTGCTTCGAAAACACCAGCAATTCAAAAATAGAGAACAACAACGTCTCTGGTAGTTACTACGGCATCTATCTTACAAAGTCGGACAACAACACCATCGAGGGCAACAACGCCTTCGACAATGACGATGGCATCTATCTCATTTCATCCAGCAACAACACCATCGAGAGCAACAACGCCTTCGACAATGACGATGAGGGTATAGGCGTTTGGTCTTCCAGCAATAACATCATGAGAGATAACCAGATGTCTGGTAACAGATACAACTTCGGAGCTCACGGTCACAACAACGTCGACACCAGCAACCTTGTGGATGGAAAGCCAGTTTACTATTTGGTAGATGCGTTTGACATTGTTGTAGATTCGTCTTTGGATGCAGGCGTCGTCTCCTGCGTTGACTGTGTGAACATTACTGTGAGCGGTCTGAACATTAAAAATAACAGCTATGGGATCTGCTTCGACAATACCAGCAACTCAATAGTGAAAAACAATAGCGTCAGCTACAACGAAATATCAGGCATCGGACTCTCTTTGTCCTGCAACAACACAGTCGAGGGCAACACAGTCACTGTCAATACCGACGAAGGTATCCGACTTGCTTCGGCCAGCAACAACATAATCGAGGGCAACACAATCACTGGTAATATCGACCACGGCATCTATCTCTATTCCTCCATTGGTAACACCATCGCGAGCAACAACGTCAGCTACAACGACGAAGGCATCGATCTCTACTACTCCGACAGTAACACCATCGGGGGCAACAACGTCAGCTATAACGGCGAAGGCATCCAACTCTATTCGTCCAGCAAAAATATGATATTGCGCAACAAAGCCATCGATAACAATAATTATGGTATCAGTCTTTTATTTTCTGATAACAATACCATCGCGGACAACAATGCTACTGGCAACGAAGACGGTATCCATCTCGGAGAATCCAGCAACAATAATATCGAGGGCAACAACGCAGGTCACAATGAATTTAGTGGCTTTGTCCTCTCAGCAAGTTCCAACAACACCATCCTAGACAACAATGCCTGCTATAACGGATTTGGCATCGAACTCGTGGATTCCAGCAATAGCAATATTATATCGGAGAACAACGCCAGCTACAACGAATTTGTAGGCATCCGCCTCCCAGATTCCAACAACGACAACAACGTAATCTACCGGAACAGTTTCGTTGACAACGAGAAGATTAACGCCGGTGACATCGACATTAACCAATGGGACGACGGCACCATGGGCAACTACTACAGCAACTTCGATTGCAGCGACTCGAACAGTGACGGTATCTGCGATTCCGCCTACAAAATCCCGGGCGGCGAAAGCGTGGACAAGTATCCATTGGCGAAGCCTCCGACCTGAGGAAAATGACTTAATGGTCTCCTGCGTTGCGATCAGGGTTTCATAACGAGACAAAAGGCGTCGGGCCCGATGGGCCCAATCTCCTTCACAGTTCCGAAGGGCTTTTTTCCTTTTGAATACTAAACTTGAGCCATGAAACTAAAACAGATCGGCGTCATCCATTCCCCCTACAAGACGAAGTCCGAGGCCCCCTTCCAGGGCAGGCATTCCGATGAAGTCTGCGAGTTGGAAGTCTTCGACGAATTTCTCCCGGGCCTCGCAGACGTTGAGGGGTGCACCCACCTCATCCTCCTCTACTGGCTTGACAGGGCCAATAGAAGCATGCTCAAGGCCTTTCCGCCCTACGACGGAAAGGAGCACGGGGTCTTCGCCACCCGGTCGCCGAACAGGCCAAACCCCATCGGCTTCGGGATCGTCGAGCTTCTGGGAGTCGAGGGCGGGAGGCTGAAGGTGAGGGGTCTAGACGCCATCGAGGGCTCGCCGCTTCTGGACATCAAGCCCTACTTTTCAGAAGTTGACAGCATCCCGAGCGCCACCGTCGGCTGGAGGAAGTGAACATTTCAGGATTCGCCGCCGAAATGAGAATAAAACGAAAAATAATGGGCGTCCCGATTCTCCGGCCCCGTCCCCGGATCTGATTACGCCGGGTCATCTGGGCCGGAAGTCCGAAAGACCCGTCTTTCACTATGTAGATCCTTTCGATCGAAGGTGGGGGCTCAGCTTACCACCTCGAACCTCATCGTCCGCTGGATTTTTTTGGCCTTCCTCTGACAGACTGGCATCGAGGCCCTCGCTCCGACGGCAAAAAACCCGACATGTATTTAGGGGCATAAAGACCACCTGCCACAGAGTTGGCGGCCTGCCTTCGTGAGTTGGAAAATATCCTGCCCAAAGATCCAGCCCCAAAATCCACCGGGGCGAGACGACCAGAAGAGACCGAATGCTTTCAAGCTCAAGAGTTGATACTGGATGATCCTCAGATCCTGCATAAAAAAATACAAGACCGACACCCACCGAGCCTTCTCTCCCGAGGAGACCCTAGATCGCATAGCGCCGAAGATGGAGCTGGCAGGGATAACCAGGGTGGCCGACATAACCAACCTGGACCGAATCGGGATCCCGGTCTTCTCCAGCATCAGGCCCGCTGCGGACAAGGGGGCGATCTCCGTCTACAACGGCAAGGGAGCAACCCCGGCCGAGGCCAGGGTCTCGGCGATGATGGAGGGGATCGAACGCTACTCGGCCGAGGTCCATGACAAGGATCTGGTGGTGGAGACGTTCTCAAAGCTCAAGTCTGAAACGAACGTCATCGATCCGAGAGACCTGATACTGCCACGAGACGCGAACCCGGAGATGGCGATCCCCTGGGTTGAGGGATACGACCTGATCAGGAAAGAAGAGGTGATGGTCCCGGCGAGCGCCGTCTTCCATCCTCTCACCAGGGAATACTCGCAGCTTTTCAGGACGAACACCAATGGCCTCGCCTCCGGAAACGTCCTGGAGGAGGCGGTATTCCACGGCTTATCCGAGGTGATCGAGAGGGACGCCTGGTCCCTGGTAGAGACGGTGAGGAACACGGGGCCTTTGGTCTCGAACGTCGATGACGGTCTTGCAGCGGGCCTCATCGAGAAGTTCGCCAACGCCGAGGTGGATGTCAGGATCAAGGACATCACAAGCGACGTCGGCATCCCCACCATAGCCGCGGCCTCCGACGACGTCAAGCTGAAGGACCCGGCGCTACTCACCATCGGAATGGGAACCCACACCAGCGCCGAGGTGGCTGTCCTTCGGGCCCTGACAGAAGTCGCCCAGAGCAGGCTGACCCAGATCCACGGGGCGAGAGAAGACACGACGACTGCTGACTTCAGAAGACAGATCGGCTACGATAGGACCAAGAGGCTGAACAAGCACTGGTTCGGGGATTCTGAGACCAGACCCTTCGCCGAGATAGAGTCTCATGACAGCGAGGACTTCCTGGACGACATCAATCTGATGCTGAAACGGCTCGAAGGGGTCGGGATGGACAGGGCTATAGTCGCCGACCTGACCCGCGAGGAGATCGGGGTTCCCGTTGTAAGGGTGATCGTGCCGGGGCTGGAGCAGAGCGCCATGGACCAGGATAGAAGAGGGCAGCGGTGCAGAGATGAGATCAAGAGACATCGTCGTCTTTCTCGGGCCAAGCCTCGATATAGCGAGGGCTGAAGAGATCCTGGAGGCAGACTATCGGCCTCCCGCCAAAAGGGGCGACGTCTTCAGGGCCGCAAAGGAGGGCGCGAAAATCGTGGGGATCATAGATGGCGTATTCTTCCAGGATAGTGCCGTCGCCCACAAGGAGGTCCTCCACGTCCTGGAGATGGGGGTTGTGGTAGTCGGAGCCTCCAGCATGGGTGCTCTCAGGGCCGCCGAGCTTCATACTTTCGGGATGGAGGGGGTCGGCGAGATATTTCGGCTCTATCGAGAGGGCTTGCTAATCTCGGACGACGAGGTGGCGCTAATATTCGATCCGATCAACTTCAACCCCCTCTCCGAGCCCCTGGTCAACATAAGGGACAACGTAAGGGCCGCCAAGGAAAATGGGTACATCGACATGGAGGCGAGCGAGAA